>JAGXSU010000191.1 GCA_018333785.1 Methylomicrobium sp.
GTTCAAAATAGCTGCAATGCGGGCGGATTTAGAAGTATGGACATGATGTACATGTCTGAATTGGACCCGACATGGAATATTGATGAATTAGCTTTTTTTCTCAATCCCGAAGCAGTGGTATTCGCCAATCCTTTGGCTGTAGCGGCCTGCACAGTCGACTGCACCGTAACTACTGCATCGCAGCCGATGACCTCGTTATGGTGGTGTGCAGGATGCTGGGGCAACTTGTATCCGTTTGTTGGAAATATTGCATCCGATGCCTCGCCTCCGAGGGACACCAGTTTATTATCGGCAAGGGTATTAGCCGCACTTCACAGGCGTGGACTAGCCCACAAGACCTATGGCAATGACGCTTTATGTAGCGGAACGATCTACCCCATGGTCCCAAAGCAACAATACAAAATGAGCATGATGTTCCCGGTCGCTGAAGCGGAAGCCGAAAAAATGCTGACTGAGAAGAAAGATGCAAATGGCAACACAGTTATTGGAGCAAACGGACAGCCAGAAATGGTTGAAAAGGTCGTACCCGGCGAAAACTGTTGCCACTACATCGGAGAATCTCCCTTTAAATGGGGTGAGTGGCGAAACATACCAGGTACAGGTGAGGACTTTGTCTATCTGATCTGGCGCTATACCGATTGCTGCCTAAGCTACGTTGAAGAGTAAGCCATGGATAAAATCCAAAAACCAATCGCACACATACTGATTGTATGCATATTTCACAATTCGATTGCAGCGTTTTATTTATTAACGCTATCGGCATTCTTCGTGCCATTTCCTGTATTTGCGGATGCATTTCTCGACCAGGCGGCTGAAGGTGAGGCATTGGGTGGTTCACTCATGTCAAGCTTTACTGTTCCAAATGTTAATAGCTCTACTGGTCAGGTCACACTAACAAATGGATTGGTTGCAGGCCAAACCATAGAACAGAACGATATGTTCCAAGAGATCCAGCCCGGATCAATGGATGCCGCAGCCGCTGCTTATGGAAATGCTGGCGCACAGGGAAGTTATGTTAATAGCAACATCGAAAGTTTAAGTACTGGCTCAACACAACACGCCTATGCGTATCAAACGCTCATGGGCGCCAATACAGCAATGCCGAACATGCTGAACGATCCCATTTGGAAACAATCGGATGACGTATTTTCTCGCACCTCTCCGTTGATCGACGATATGTTCAGCGGCTGTGAAAAAACAACAAATTGGGGTGAAAAATCATGTTCAATTCATATCGAGGACCTGAAGCAATGTAAAAAATCTCTTAAGACAGAAAAGTGTTCTGTGACCCGATCCCTCGCTTATAGTCCTGTAATGGGGTTCGGTTCAGGAGATGGAAATATAGAGAGCTGTGGTATAGGTTGTACCTTTCTCAATCTTGGGATAGTTGGTGATAACTATTGGGCAGGTAATTGCGACACATACACGCAAACCGTCTCTTTTAGAGTGTTAAGACCTGACAAAATCAAGCGAGTGACAATTTATCGTGTTAAATATGACGACGAGACCCGAATATGGATGAATGGTGCATTGATTTTTACCGGGCAATCGGGTTGGGGAGGCTGCGAACACGGGACCAGTTGGGATGAATATCCGGACTTGGATATAACATCAACATTCAAGCAAGCTGCAGCTGATACATTAATTAGCTTCGTGCAACGAACCAGGGTTGATGGAAACGGAGAGGGTTACGCGAGAATAAAAGTAGAAGCCGAACCCGATATCGAAGAACAATTTATTGATAGCCCAGCTGGATGCAGGGAAAGATTGTTTAACGCATGGCCGCTGGGTGGTACTGCGCCAACCTTTGTTTCATCCGGTTCGTTGAATGACCAGGCCTCGACCGATTGGTGGCAGTGTACCGAAGCGGCAAATGCACAGGTTGTTGGTCCCATAACCATAACGCCGGACAATTACACGACATACGTTTCAAATAATACGGACATCCTACCGGATGCTCCTGACATACCGCCCAACCCAATTTGTAATAAAGCAGAAACGCGAACACCGGGAACGATACCTCTGGAATGTTATACAGACTACCAAGGTTACCAAGTTTGTCCGCAATACAATTACGACACTAGCGCACACAACACGTGTGAATCCTTATCTTCCTGCGCTTATATCAAAGAAGAATGCGAGAAAGACGCGAACGGTAACGAGCTAATAGATCCAGTAACTGGAGCCTGCAAGGACTTTATTGTCACTTATGACTGCGGAACTGACAGTGCTTCGACATGCGACACTACAAACAACGGTGAAAATACCATTTGTGACGCACAAATTCGATGCATGGGTGGGGAATGCATTGATCCTAAGCAAGAATCAAATGAGGATTTCATTAAAGCAGCAACCGCGCTGCAAACTCTGAATGAGTCACAGAAACAATTGTCTTGCGATCCGCTTGCAGGAGCATGCAAGCTTTTTGCAGGGGAGGCTTACACGTGCCAAATGGCTGATTTATCAATCCTTGGATCGGTTGATTGCTGCAATATGCCAATAGGAGGAAGTTGGATTGATTACATCTGGTTAGCGAAGAACACTTGGAGCTTAGCTGACACATCTGTACAAATATATGCGTATGGACTGGAAGGCGTTGGTCAGAGCGGTGCCTGGCAGGTACTGACTAGCGGGACAGTCCTTGAAACGCCCGTCAGTTTAATATCAGATGCCTATACAGCAATTAACGACACTTTTACATCGATGTCCGATTCTGTTGTTTCGATGTTAGGCGAGGAGATAGGCGTTGATTTAGGGATTGAGGCAATAAAACAACAAGTCGTGCAATGGCTTGGTGAATGGATTGCTTCGACATTCGGGGAAACCGCGGCATCAACATTGCTAACAGCAACGGTAAGCGGTACTGGTGCAGCTGCAACGACAACCTATTCAATGGCCGGATCATTACTGTCCTCAATTGTAACGGTTGTCGGAATCATTTATGCGATATATCAAATAGCAAAACTAGTAGTCCAGTTGATTTTTGCTTGCACGGAAGAAGAAATAAAGCTTCAAATGTATAAAAATCAAAAAATGTGTACCAAACCTGATGAAATTGGGACTTATTGTTCATCTAAATTCTTAGGTAGCTGCGTCGCTGAGAAACAAGTCTACTGCTGTTTTTCAAGCCCTTTTGCGCGTGTATTTCAGGAGCAGGCCAAGAAACAAATGGGAACTAATTTTGGTGAGCCATTAGCGCCAAGTTGCGATGGACTCACGATTGAACAAATCGGTCAACTTGATTTTGACAAAATGGATTTTGGTGAGTGGATCAATATGTTGAAAGTGGCAAACGTCATGCCACTTGATGGGGCTAAAGCAGAAGAAATGTACAGTACCCAGTTTTCAACTGTTGGTGATCTACCTAACACTCAGACGAATAGTGCTATTGATAGGATCAACCTACAAACCCAAGGAACCGATATCGATGCACAAAGACAATATTTAATAGACAACATGTAGCTGTCTACTAATTGGTCAATTTGAGTAATGACTAGATAACACGTAGTCAGTAGATTATTGATGAACAGAGTTATCCACAGAATCTGTGGATAACTGACATCCTTCCTCTAAAGAATGGATTGATTCCCCCGGCGAGACGCCGCATGGATATCGCGATCATTGTGTGTGCCACACTGGTCACAAGATTTGCAAACCTGTTTTACCTTTCAAATTCTGTTGTCGCAGTTTCTCAACCTTTATCCCAAGCGCAGTATCGCTACGCTCCAGCTAAAAATCAAAAGAGGCCGAAAAACAGCGCCTTTCACCATGATGCATTTTTATGTGACCGTTTACGATGATGGCATGAAAAAACATCTTCTTCTCATCTTCTCATTGTTGATTTCTCAAAGAGCTTTCCCTGATGCCGTGTTGGCAAACAGTTTTTGGGGTGAGGCAGCAAAGTATGCAGGCATAAATGTCGCGACTCTATACGGAATAGCAGTACACGAAAGTGGTATGCACTGGTCAGATGGCAGTTTCAGGCCATGGCCATGGACGCTCAACATCAATAAAGGTAATGAGGGTGTTCAAGCCGGACCGAGACGGTACGTTTCCAGGCAAGCTGCCGAAGTGGCTTTGGTAGATTTGATTAAAAAAGGAATTAGGAATGTTGATGTGGGAATCATGCAGGTAAATCTCTATTGGCACGCTGACAAAGTTGAGAACGAAATTGATCTGCTAGACCCAAGAACGAATATAAAAGTAGCTGCGGATTATTTGAAGAATTTAAAAACAAACAGAAATATTACTAAAACGGTATCCGACTACCACTCCCCGTCCAACCTGGCTAGAGGAATTGATTACGTTGGAAAAATAAAACGTTACGAGAAAATAATTAATGAAAAAATCAAATAAATTACCGCATTTAATTGCTATTAACTTAATTTTATCGGGTTGTGCCACGACGGACACATGTCCATTTGACTCTTTGTTTAGCGATGATAATTGCGAAAAAATCACCATAAAAGCTTACCTGCCTCCGGTCGTTTCAGATTTGGATTACAAGAGTATTCAAGGCATTAAAGACCAGGTGATTGTCCCAAGTGAATTTCAGCACGTGCTAACCGTTTCAGATCATAAAGAAACGACCTCAGCGCCTGTAACGCCGGCATTTGAATCATATCCATTTAATGCACTTTCAGAAAGCTTTATTCCTAAAAAAGAAACAGTTTTATTTGAGTTTGATCAATCATCAATATCATGTGGCGAATCTAAAAAACTTGATGATCTTATTCATAAAATTGAATCATCTGACCTAATGCATATCAGCATTGAAGGTCACACTGACTCGAAAGGCAACGCTAAATACAACAAAAAGCTTTCCATTAAAAGAGCCATAGCTGTAAAGGTCTATCTAGTTCAGCATGGAATAAGTGAGTCGAAAATATCTACGAAAGGATTTGGCGAAGCTTCGCCTGAGTTTTCAAACGATACAGAAATCCATCGAGCTCAAAATCGCAGAGCAAACCTAATACCCATGACAGGTAATTGATATGCGAGATATACCAAATTATTTAGACGACCCACAGCAAATATTATTTTGGGAGTTCGATGAATTCATTCTTCTGGCAATAGCATTTGGGGCTGGGATTGTGGTGGGTTATCTCGGTGTATTGCTGGTGATGGGGCTTGTTGGGATCAAGTTTTATCGCAAAATCAAAGACAGGCAAGCATCTGGTTTTCTTCTTCACGCAATGTATTGGTATGGCGGAATGGGTTCAAAAGAATCATTTCCTACGTCATTGCCGCTTTCATTTATTCGTCGTTTTTTTTGAGGACGATATGAACTATAAAAATTTTGCTTCTACGTGGTTAAGCCTGCAGGCATCAAATCGATTTTTAAAGTTAGTTATTATCGGTTTAGTAGGTTTGAATCTGATGACTATTATCGGATGGCTAAAAAAGGACTCATCCGTAATATTGATTCCTCCTGAATTGTCGGAAAAGGCGGAGATAGCAAAGAATAAAGCGTCGGAAGGCTATAAAAAAGCTTGGGCAATGTATACCGCAACACTTATCGGAAATGTTACGCCAGAGAATGCGGATTTTGTCTTGGATTCTTTTGCCGGAATGGTAACAGGAGAAATTCGAGCTCTCGTTACCGAGCAGATTGCCCAGGAGCTTGATACTTTAAAACAAGAAAAGGTTACATCGAGTTTTGATATTGTCAGGGTTACGTATGAGCCTGAAACAGATAAGGTATTTGTGACCGGGAAGAACAGAATGACGGGTGCTGGAGGTAAATCTGACGCAACCGAACAAACCTTTGAGTTCAAAATAGATGTAAAACAGTATTCACCGATTATTACTCAAATGGCGTCATATGAAGGCATGCCGAAATTAATAAGCGTTATTCAAAAAGAAGAGGCCAAGCAAAAAGCTGAAGAAGAACGCCAAAAAGCATTACAAAAAAATAGGAGCCAACCCTGATGAAATTTAAGTTAATGATTAACTCTATGATGATAATTGCATTCACTAGTGCTTATGCCAATAACGATACGCCACCACCTCCAGAATTGCCTTTCGAGGCTGCAGATGGATCGTCCTTAACTTCTTATCAAAATGGCGAAGCCGGTGATTTGGGAGCCTATGACAATGACAAGACACAGGTGATAGTCGATCCCGTTGCCCAGCAGGCAACCGGTCAAATATCGCCCACTATGCACTTTCAACCGCGACCAGGGGCGCTGGATCAGCCATTATTACAGGATCAACAGACACCAGTTCCGCAGGAAGAGCCAAAACCCTCGCCGAAACCCAAAAAAAGACCAAAGGTTTTGGATAAAGCCCCTGAAAAAACCCAGGAAAATGCAGTGGAAGAATTGAGAAACTCCAAAGGGCTCGATCTTGGCTTGCAATCAGGAATTACGATCAAGCCAAAACCGGGGCGAACAGAAAACGTGATCATCGCTAAAGGTAAGCTGAATAGAATCGTTACGCCTTATGCAGAACCGAAAGTATTAACAGTAGACAATGTTGAAACAAAGGTCGACGGCTCAGCAATTTATATCGCTAGCGACTCAGATTCTCCTGTGAGCATGTTTATTTCAGACTCCGAGTCTGGCAATGCGGCGTCACTACAACTATCACCGCAAGAATTAGTTATGCCGGTAGAAATTCGAATCGAGGCCGATCCAAAAGCCAATGCAAATGAAGCAGGGGCGTCCAGAAATGACAGGTTATTCAGACAGGATTCGCCCTATATCACAGAGGTTAAAGCAATTATGCAAAATCTCAGCAAGCAACAAATCCCTCAAGGGTTCACGCTAGAGGATTTGACGGATGAATTGCGCGCGATGACCTTTTGCCATGACCCTGGTTTGACCTATTGGCCGGGTCAATTACTGTCAGGCCACGACTCAAGAATCATTGTGCTTATCGCGCAAAACAATGGACTTGTGGCAACAACCTTTGAAGAGTCATTCTGTGCCAGCGAAAACACCATGGCGGTTGCAGCATGGCCGAAGGTTAGGTTGGAGCCTGGAGAAAAAACCGAGATTTATCTTCTATTACGATTGCCAGAAGGTAAAAGTGGCGAAGAAATCAGACCGGCCCTGCTCTAATAATTTTGGAGAATCATTATGATCGATCTTGAAAAGAAGACCGCCAAGGAAAAAATCATCGAATGGTATGAGAAGCTCGATCCTACCAAGCGAAAGCAATTAACGTTATTCGGCGGGAGCGGTGCATTGTTCATTGTGGCAGCAATTCTCATCTCGGCCACATCGGATAACACTTCTAATAACTTTCTTCAAAAACCCAGGAAAGTCGAATACACGTTGTTCAACGGCAAAAGCCCGCGTGACGTGTCCATTGATGCCATGGCAGGAAAAATAAAAAAACTGACTGAGGATTTTTCTGATATTCGCGCCCTGTTTCAACGCCAGGATCAAAAAATTCAAGAAGCGTCAAAATCAATAAAAATGCAAACTGACGAACTGAATCGCAAAACAGAGCGATTAGCGCAACAGACAGGCGATCTTATGCAGCAAATGAGCGTGGCGCAAGAAAACCTGAAAAATCAAATCCCTCTGCCCGATGTGCCGCTGGATGACCAAGGCAATGAAAATGGAAAGTACCGCGGGAAAAAAGGAGGCAAAGAGCTTCCTCAGCCAGATTTGTTAGGCCAACAAGGTCCTCCAGCCTCAAATGGCGATGTTTCGCCGCCAGAGACTGGCCCAAAAATTCGAATGGTAACCGGTAGCGGTGAAGAAGGACAGAAAAATGCCAAAAGCGGCTCCAGCACCGATGCCTGCGCTTCCAAAAAACAAGGCGAAAAAAGAATCACTGAATATGTGAACATCAAAAAACCGTCAAGTAAAACTGGTATTCCGGACATGTTTTTACCAGCAGGCAGTATTTTGAGCGGTACATTGGTTACCGGTCTTGATGCGCCTACATCTAACCAATCTCGTAATGATCCTTTTCCTTCTCTATTGCGGGTCAAGCATGAGGCAATTTTGCCTAACCGATATAGGATGGATATTCGGGAATGTTTTCTTATTGCCAGTGGTTATGGCGATTTGAGTGCTGAACGAGCATATATGAGAGCAGAAAGGATTTCATGTGTGAAGAAAGACGGCGCAATCATTGAAACAGCTATCGATGCGTACTCTGTTGGCGAAGACGGGAAAGCGGGTGTTAGAGGTCGATTGGTCAGCAAAAACGGACAAATCATTGCAAATTCACTGTTGTCTGGTTTTGTATCCGGGATTACCAATGCGTTTGCGCCGCAAAAAGTTAAGGCATATGCGAATGTAACACCTGGTCAAGAACAAGTTTTCCAATATCCGTCACCGGAAATGATAGGTGGCCAAGCGTTAATGGGGGGCGTGAAAGGCGCTGCTGAACAAATTGCTGATTACTACCTGGAAATGGCAAAAAATATTTTCCCAATTATTGAAGTTGATGCCGGCCGGAAAATCGACTTCATCATGATCCGCGGCATGTCGTTGTCGCCGAAATCGAAATCTAACCAACAAGGATCAGGTATGAGCGGAAATACACGTAGTGCGAGCGCAAATTTCGGAGGTAGCAACGAGATGTATGGGGGCGAAATGATGGGAAATATGATGAGTGGAATGCTGAACAGTAATGGGCGTGGTGTTGGTGGCTATTTAGGTTCTCGTATGGGCGGCAACATGGGCAATGTTTATGGCGGCTATCAACGATAAATTAAATTTTTTGGAGAAAATAATGTTGGAAAAGACATCGGTTTTGTTTGCCCTGGTTATGTTTTGGGTAGAAGCGCATGCAGTAGGGCTAGATGCAGCTCAGCCTAACAAACCAAAATCAGACACTGAAATGACAGCGGAAGTCAAAGACATCATGCGTAGCGTCGATGAAGTGAAGCGATTACCGGTGACAGGATTATCGATGGTTAAGGCTGGTGAAAGAACGTTCTTGATTACCGATAATGGTCATTTTGTCGTGGCAGGTAATTTCAAGCTAGTTGATATGTGGCAAGGAAAGGTTATTGGATCAGTATCAGATACCAAAGGCATTGACAAAGTAGACTTGAGGAAAATTGGCCTAAATCCAGATGAACTATCTACGTTCGCCATAGGCAAAGGCAAGAAAGAGGTGACTATATTTGTAGACCCTCAATGCAACTATTGTCACGACCTTATTGTTCAGCTTGAACCGTTGGGTAAAGAGTATTCATTCAAGTTGGTCTTGATCCCTGTTCTCGGAAAGGAATCAGCTGAGATCAGCAAAAAGCTGATATGCAATCAAGATAAAGAGCAATCTTTGAAGGCGTTGATTGCGAAGGATTATGCCAAACTACCAGCACTGGTTCGTAAAGAAGGGTCATGTGATCTAAAACCGCTGCAAAAAGCAATTGTAGCCACTAAATTGCTGGATATTCAGGGAGTACCTTTCATCTTTTTACCATCAAAGAACACATTCAAAGGTGGCGTGCCATCATTCAAAACATTATTGGAAAAAGACCTTGAGGATGAAATCAATGGTAGATAATCGACACTTCAAGTCTATATTTTTGGCTTTGTTTGCGGCGCTTTTAAATGGGTGTTCGTTCTTAGGAATTGGACAAGGAGACTTTTCCTGTCCAGGTGGTGTTGATGGGGTGCGCTGTATGTCAGCACGTCAGGTTTATCAAGCCACCGAGTCTTCGGATTACGTAAAAACGATAGCGGAATCCGATAAGTCTGAGACGGGAAAAGCAATCGTCATCGGTCATATTCAGAACGGAACCAGTCAGGTGGCAGTGCCAAGTATCGAGCAACCGATTCCAATAAGAACGCAGGCCAAGGTGATGCGTATTTGGATGGCGCCTTGGGAAGATGATGATGGCGATCTCCACGCTGACGGATATATGTACACAGAAATTGAGAGCAGGCGATGGAATCTTGGGGATCGTTTTCGATCGCCTGGAACGGCGATATCTCCTTTATCGGTTCAAACACCCACATCAGGAAAATAACGAAACACTTCAACAAAAAAACCGAACCTCGTGTTCGGTTTTTTTATGCTCGGTCGAGAGGCGGGTAAAACAGATAGTCTTTAGATTCTCCACCGAAAGAGCATCTATTTTTGACATCTTTCGAGCTTAAACAAAGTTGATTTTTTCTAGAAAATGAACTTGTTCCGGAACAGAACCCCGGTCGGTGAATTGCAAATAGCTGGCCACCTTAATCAAGCATATTTTTTGGAGTTGTAAATCATGAAACAATTGAAAGCCCTTTTTGCTAGCAAAGCTGTTGTTGCTTCTGCTGTGGCTGCTGCCGCACTCCTGTCTACCGACGCGATGGCTGGTACTGGCGGTACTGAATTCGACGACATCTACACTCTGTTGGTAGGTTGGACTCAAGGTACTTTAGGCAAAATCATTGCTCTGGGTATGTTCATGGTGGGTTTGTCTGCCGGTATCATCAACCAATCTATCGTTGCTGTTGTTGTTGGCATCGGTGGAGCGCTGGCTCTGTACTACGGCCCAACCGTCATCAGCGGTGTTGTTTCCGCTTTGGTGTAACTCCAACGGAAGCGCCCGTTTTAACCGACGGGCGCAGCAGTAAATTGTTGTTAGTTGTACCCCAAAAAGGTCGCTCATTGTCATTGGTGAGCGGCCTTTTTTTATGAAAAATTCAACCATAAAACAAAAGAGGCCGAAAAACAGCGCCTTTCACCGCGACGCAAAAAAACTCATCCATCTAGAATGGATCCTGTAGTCAAACATCAGGGGAGCAATTTGTGGGTGCATTTGTATATGAAAAGCAACTCAAGCGTCATACGCTGAGCGAGCTTGTACCTGTCGAGTCATTTGATGAAGAAACATCTTTGTTCACAATGGCAGATGGATATATTGGATTTGGTTTTATTTGTAAGCCATTGCCTGGTGGCGACGATTCAATAACTCAACGTCTAAACGTTCTGTTTTCGTTTGACTATCCCAAAGAAAGCTTCATTCAAGTAATGTTGATGGGGTCTCAAGACATTCGGCCAACCCTGGACAAAATCAAGCACATTCGAGACACCAAGGATGAAGCACTGAAACAATCGATGAATAATCGATTGAAGATGTTAACAGATGGTTCTAACCAGGCAATTAGTCTTCATGCTCAATCATTCATTCGAGAATACAAGACAATATTTACCGTCAAATTGCCTCTCGAAAAGAAGAACCAGCTTCCAACTCAGCATGAAATCTCTGCGGCAAAAGATCTCCGGTTATCGTTCGAACAAACC
>JAGXSU010000192.1 GCA_018333785.1 Methylomicrobium sp.
TGCCGCGCTCTTTTTGCATCGTCCTCTGATGCTCCAGAAACGAGGGCGATTGCATAAAAAACACCGAAAATGCGCTCAGCGCGGCATCGACCATGGTGTATTTCTGGTAAACGCCACTTCCACTACGACCGTCGGGCAATGTTTCGAAAACTTGCCTGATTCGCTCGATCAAGCGGGATTGTGTGAATTGTTCTTTTGGGTTAAATGGGTAAGCCATCGTCCGTGCAGGGATATGAAAAAATCACCACAGTTTACCAGCATTGGCTAAATTGAGAATTGCTGCGTCGATATACTCACGCTTGACTTCGGAAGTCAGTTCGCTTTGCAAGTATTCTGCTTCGGTCAGGAAAATACTCTCAGGTTGATGAGAGTGTGTCATCGTATTGTGCTCCGGTTGTTCAGTCTGTTTTATGATAGCACGCCTCTAATGTCCTCATATCGTCATTAAAAAATACCGGTAGCAACCCGGAAATTGCTTAATAAACCGTCTTAAAGAACTCGAATGCATAGCCGTTAACAATACTCACCAGTACGCCAAATAGCATTTGCAATGGGTGGATGGGGAAGCTTACCGTTGCATGGCGGCTTATAAACAGTGCAACAGATCGCGTTTTGCGAATGTCACAAGCCGCAGAGGCATCAAATCGGGCTTACCTGACCTCACTGCGGTACTTTGGTCATCGTACCAGCAATGCCGTTATTCCATTTCATAGCCTCGTCCTTGCACTTTTTGTCTATCGCCTTCGCTCTTTCGCCACACTCGATGCTGGCAGCAGCCATGACATCCGGTCTCATCCGATCGCCATCGGGTTTACTTCCATCCTCGATGGCATCGGGAAAGCCACGGGTTTATTGATCTTTGGTGGTTGACTCTGATGTTTTATCTTTCAGTCTGGATTTCATCTGCAATAACGAATGATAGATATATTTCTCAATAGTCTCAATCATCAGCCGCTCATCAGGCTTAACGGTGAGCTGTTGAAGCCTTTCCACGACGATCGGTAAAGCTGATTCGGTTCGCTTGATCAGGTCCGCCAAGACCTTACTGACAAATTGTGGTTTGGTATCGGTTTCAATAGCAAAACGATCCCAATGACGGGACATCATCCAGCGCGGCCGATTTTCTCCGCCGATCTTGAAAGCGAACTTCTGACTCAGATTAGGATATACCGCTGTGCAAACCAGGTCGTAAAAGGGGGCTAGTTTCGTGCTCTCTCCGATACTCATCAGTGATAAATTTTTTGCATGACCATCCATGTTTCCAACCAGAACATTAAACACCACCCATTCAATCAAGCGTTTTTTGGCTAGCGCTGGTTGTGCGCTGCGCTCTATTACGGCTTTAAAGCAGGCTTGTAAAGAGGGGCCGCCTTCAGATTCATATTTCTTGCTGGAGGGAATTCCCAGCACCTGGCAAAGATCATTCTGGTGCAGGCGACGTAATAGACCATTTCGGCCAATCTCTCTGTCGTAGCGAGTGACAATAACTGCGCCCAACTCAGACGCATAGCGTACCTCGGCAACGTCAAGCTTCACCTCTCTGGCAAGCATCATGATCATGGCTTCATTGATCGCGGTATTGGGCACATCACCGCGATGGCTTATGGAGGGTTTAATGATGTGACTGGACGGCGAGGCTCCAAGAGGGATTGACAGTGCGCCTTTTGCGTCTATCAATACGGTCATCTTGTCTTGGGCTCCAGACAAAGACATTCTGGCTTGCTCTCCTGTAATATCAAGCGGAATACCTCTTGACCGGTCAAACCATTGCAGAATCACATCAGCTGTTACCGGTAAATAGTGTGGCTCGTCGGATGGACACATCCCGTCAGGAAGTAGCGAAAATGCTCCGGCGGTATCGCCACCGAAACGCTCAAGCAGTCCAAATATATTAGTGGGTGAAATATGCACGGCCTTGCTAATAAAGTTGAGGACATCCCCTTCTGGTAACAGGTTCTCAAAAAAGGATGTTACCTGCTCACCCTGAAACTTTTGCTCGGAAAGAGGAATGTCCGGCGATAACGGTGTTGCGGCTTCATGTGTCAACCAGCTATGCGCATAGACGAAGATCATGCCGGTCGCATCCCCTGCACTCAAGTGTCCAACCAGGATATTACCCGCATAAACATTTAATCGCTGCATCACTTGCGTTCCACGATCACCACATCAAGGCCAAGCAAATCTAAAATGTGCATGACTTTATCAAACTGCACGGTGCCTTTGCCGTTCTCCAGGTCACTAATAAAGCGATTACCGGTCTGCGCGAGCCCGGCTAGATCGGCTTGCGTGAGTGCCTGCCTCTTTCTATAGCGCGCAGCAATACAGCCTACCTCTTTGGCTGATCTAATATTACCGGTCAGTAATTTTTCATTGTCCATTATCCACCCCGCCACTCTCTATTCCCGATCGGTAATTATACATTATACGCTAATGGAGTGCTGCTTAACTATTCCCGTCCGGTATTTTTATACACACAAATGCCCTGCACCGAAAAAAGTTTGGAAGCGCTTTAAATAAGGCGATTGTTAAATCACATTCAAACTTTTAATCTTTTCTGATCAGAATACGACTGCTTTATTAACACAGCTATTTTTATCCATTGCATCAAAAAGTAAAGTTACAAGGATCCATCAACATCTTTGCCCGGTTGTCCTGAAAGTAAATTGACTTTTTGGAATATCGAAAAGTCCAAAAAACCTTGATAAGGTAAAAAAGACCGTAGTTTAAACAGTCAAAATTTAATACGCTTTTTGGATAAAAAACTACTGGTAAACAACAGTGTATATCTTGAAATTCGGTAAACAGATTTAGTAAATATACTGGTAAAAATTTAATATAACCAATTGATTTTAAATAATTGAAAACATAATTGTGATTCCGGTTGTCGCGGGTTCGAGCCCCGTCGCCCACCCCACCAAATCGATACTTCCGTTTTTTCTCCGAAGATTAATCGTGCTTAAAATCTATCGCCCCTGACAGCACCGATCACTTAATCAAACTGCTTATCAACCTCAGTCCGAGAGATAATACTCAACCGTGGATACGACACGAATCTTTTTGATATGGGGATTGTTGGTATCTCTAGGCTCTATGGAAAACTGACCTTGCGATGCCTGCTTGATTTTACCTAATTGACTGCTTGAATCTTCTGCAAACTTTTGCGCAACTTCTCTGGCTTTGGTTGTTGCTTCCTGAATCATTTCCGGTTTGACTTGATTAAGCTGCGAATAGATATATTCAGTTTGATTTTGAAATCCTCCGGCACTGAATACTATGCCTTGTTTTCCCAAATTCCCTAGCCCATTCATGAGTGACCTTATCAAAGTCACGTTATTTGAATAGACGGTTACCGCCTGCTGAGCCGAATATCTGAACTCGGCCTTGGCAGAATCACCATAACTTTGCGCCGATTTATCAGTAATAGCAGGGGTTGATATCGATATTTCGGCATCGCTGATACCGGCTTTGTTTAGATATTCCCGGATCTTTTGGGTACTGATTTCCAGAGAAACATACAGTTTTTCGAGTTCGTTTCCGGCTTCAGTGAATTGAATCGGCCAGATGACAATATCGGCCGGATACTCTCGCTCAGAAAGTCCTTTAACGGTGACGGTACGTTCGTATTCCTTAAATTTAATAGCGGCGCTGCCCAGCAAATAACCCAAGGCCGACAAACCCAAAAAAATAAATAAGCCTAAAACCAATGCACTGACATTTTTGATCTGATACATATTGAATGACTCTGACTAGGGGTTGATTACTGATTAATATGCCGGACTACTTTATCTTAAAATTCACTTTTTTGCGCTGCTGCAAATAACTTCTGACATTTCAAAACCAGCGATGGTATCCATCAGGATATCCACTTTTTGATAGTTGTAAGTAGTCGTACGGATTTTTTTTTGCATGATTATATGGTCCAATTTCAGCACAAGGGGATACCCTCGCAGGGGTTGATAAACTCAAACTTCAGACCAGGAACACAGGGAATCAGGCGAGGAAAAGGCCGCTTAACTTTAGCGCAACCTCCCCCTGAGCATAAGCGCATCTCGCTTTTTGCTGCCTTTAATCCAGAGGAGGCACGTTATGGACTCGTATTATGATTATTTCGAAATTGCCAATGTCATTCATGATTTCTGGCTTCTTGATGCCGAGTCATATCAGAAAAAGTACCACACCAGCCAAGGCAAACCCTTGACTCCCGGCTTTTATGTCGTCAACTGGCCGGAAACCATCCGCGATAGACGCTTTAACGAACACGCCGAGTTTCACGGCCCTTTTAAATCACGAAAGGAAGCCCAGGCTACCCTTGAATGGATGAACAAGGAATATCGCCACTTTCTTAATCGCCTTAAGGCTAACCACAGCCGCTGCAGAGCGCAACTTCAAAGCATGGTTACACAGTGAACCGAAGCACTCAGTCATGCTTATTTCGCCGGCCAATACAGGTGTTCCGCTCGTCCTGAGCCCTTCGGCAATGCTCAGGACGAACGATTTTTCTTAAAACTCTGCGTCACCGGCTACGCGCAATTAAAGCCTATCAATTCAGAGCGCGCAAAGCTTCATTCAAACAAACAGGACTGACCTTTTTAACGCTTTCCGCCCAATAAAGAACCCATTAAACCGCGAACAATTTGGCGGCCTAACTGCGACCCTATCGTCCGGACAGCACTCTTGACCAGAGCTTCTCCGACACTTTGCCGGTTAGATGACACCGAACGCGGAGCAGACACTTTGGCTGTATCGCGTCTGACTTGATCTTGAAAATCCTGCTGTTCGGCTTTTTGTTTTAACAATTCATAAGCCGACTCACGATCGACTTCCTCATCGTATCGCCCTTTGTAAGGCGACCGGCCAATCAATTCAACCCGTTGTTCAGGCGTGAGAGGACCGATTTGTGATTCGGGTGGCTTAATCAAAATACGCTCGACGGGCGTTGGACTCCCATCTTTATTCAAAACCGAAACCAGCGCTTCTCCTGTTTTTAACTCCTGTAAAGCAGTTTCGACGTCAATCGCAGGATTCGCTCTGAACGTTTCCGAAACACTTTTAAGCACCTTCCGGTCAGCCGGAGTAAAGGCCCTGATCGCATGTTGAACTTTCAACCCCATCTGACCCAGTATCGGGCCCGGAATATCCAATGGACTTTGGCTGATAAAATAGACGCCGACACCTTTGGATCGAATCAATCTGACGATTTGCTCAATTTTATCAACAAGCACTTTAGGTGCCTCTTTGAACAGCAAATGCGCCTCATCAAAAAATAAGACCAACTTCGGCCGGTCGCCATCCCCCACTTCAGGCAGGGTTTCAAACAACTCGGAAAGCATCCATAACAAAAAAGTCGCGTAGAGCCGGGGGGATTTATGGGTAAGTTCAGTTGCATCAAGAATACTGATGACACCATTTCCTGAGAAATCAGTTTTACAAAAATCATCGACTTGAACGGCCGGTTCTGCAAAAAAATGCTCCGCACCCTGCTCGGCCAATACTAAAAGCCGCCTTTGGATGGAACCAATACTGGCAGGTGCTAAATTGCCGTATTCTTTGGATAGAGAGGATGCATTTTCGTCCATCCACGTCAGTAAAGATCTCAAATCTTTAAGATCCAATAACAACAACCCCTCATCATCGGCTATTTTGAAACAGCTGTAGATGACACCGGTTTGTGTTTCATTTAATTCCAGCAGATTGCTGAGCAGCAATGGCCCCAGATCTGACAACGTGGTTCTGACCGGATGGCCGTTTTTTCCGAAAATATCCCAAAAAACGGTGGGATTACCTCGAAATTGAAAATCCTGTATACCCATCAAGGCCAATCGTTCGGTAATTTTGTCATGAGCTTTGCCCGGATTGGCAATCCCCGATAAATCACCTTTGATATCGGCTAAAAAAACCGGAACACCGAGCTTTGAAAAACCCTCAGCCAGAACTTGCAAGGTCACTGTTTTGCCCGTACCTGTTGCGCCGGCAATAACACCATGACGGTTCGCAATCGCTGCATCCATAATGACCTGAATTCCCTGGGTGCCTCCAATAAATAATGTCTTCATAGCCTCTCTTTTCCTATGCTAAACTCGAATCGTTGTTAATGCTAACACATCACTCCTATCGGCCCAACCCTCGCCAAGCTGACCTATTTTGTAATGCTAGAATCCGTCTTGACAGCTTGAAATTCCTTCAACCAACAGCTCTTCAATCAGCACATGAACTTCTGGGAAACTAAAAAATTAGCCGACATGAACCTGCAGGAATGGGAATCATTGTGCGATGGTTGTGGCCGCTGCTGCCTTAACAAACTCGAAGATGAAGACACCGGCACTATTTATTTCACCAATGCGGCCTGTAAACTTCTGGATTTAACAAGCTGCCGTTGCAGCCGCTACGAGACTCGTTTGCAGTGGGTGCCCGAATGTATGGACCTTAAAGGCAGCAATTTGCAAAAAGCCCTGAACTGGCTGCCATCGACCTGCGCTTACCGCTTATTGGCAGAAGGCAAAGAACTTTTCGACTGGCATCCCTTGGTATCGGGTAACGCGGAGAGCGTGATGACAGCCGGTATTTCGATCAGAGATTATGCTATTTCAGAAACGGAAGTGGATGAGGCTGATCTGGAAGATCACATCATTGAAGATTTCGATTGATTGACTGACTGACGCAAAAAGCAAACTTGCCAATTGATTTAGCCAGTCTGCACGACCGGCACCCAGAGATCGTTCATCGTCAAACTGACTTCGGCGAACGGAGGCGCATTAACCAGGTCATCATTTTGCCAGGTATGCTCCAAAAGCCAATGACCATCCAACAACCGATAGACTTCCAGCGTTCGGGCATCAGGATCAACCAGCCACAACCATGACACTCCGTTTCGCGCATAAATGGGCATTTTAACCGCCCTGTCAATTCGGGCCGTTCCAGACGATAACACTTCACCAACCCAATCAGGCGCGCTACTGAAATACGCTTCTTCAGGCAAATCCGGCATTGTCTCTCTCCGCCAGCCGGCCAGATCAGGAACCAGAATATCTCGTCCCAAATGCAATTCAGGTTCGAACAGAATCCACCAACCACCGGGACCGCCACGACCTTGGTCATAAGCGGTGATCAACTCTCCGCCAACAATAGAAGAGGCTCTCGCATGCCGAGGCGCGGGACGCGGCTGGGTAATCAGTTGACCGTTTAAAATCTCACCGATGACATGCTCAGGCAAATCAAACAAATCGTCGTAAGTTGCCGATCGGTAAGCCGGATCATTCATCTTGCCTCCTGACGCTGAGTACAAAAGGTTACTGCTGATTCTTGGGTCGCATATGAGGAAATAACAAGACATCACGAATCGACGGCGCATCGGTAAACAGCATCACCAGACGGTCAATGCCTATACCCTCTCCCGCAGTCGGCGGCATACCGTGTTCCAAAGCGACAATGTAATCGGCGTCGTAATGCATGGCCTCATCGTCTCCGGCTTCCTTTTCTTCCACTTGTTTACGGAAACGTTCGGCCTGATCTTCCGCATCATTCAACTCGGTAAATCCATTCGCGATTTCGCGTCCACCAACGAAAAATTCAAACCGGTCGGTCACATGGGGATCGTGATCATTGCGTCTTGCCAGAGGGGATACTTCCACCGGATACGCAGTGATAAACGTAGGATTCATTAAACGGTGTTCAACCGTTTTCTCAAAAATTTCAATTTGAATTTTACCCAGACCATAAGCCTCTTTTACCGGAATATTCAAACCGGCAGCAACTTTTGCTGCAGCCTCCCGGGTTTGTAGATCGGCTGCAGTCAGGTCCGGATTAAATTTAAGAATTGATTCCAAAACGGTCATGCGATCAAAAGGCTTACCGAAATCATAGTGCTCACCCTGATAGCTAATGACGGCCTGCCCTACCACATCCTCCGCGATGCCGCGCAGCATTTCTTCGGTCAAATCCATCAGATCTCCGTATTCGGCATACGCCTGATAAAACTCCAACATCGTGAATTCGGGGTTATGCCGGGTCGACAAACCTTCATTACGGAAATTACGGTTGATTTCAAAAACCCGCTCAAAACCGCCCACAACCAGCCTTTTTAAATACAATTCCGGCGCAATCCGCAAATAAAGCCCCATGTCCAACGCATTATGATGGGTTTTAAACGGGCGCGCTGTGGCGCCTCCCGGGATCACCTGCATCATCGGCGTTTCAACTTCGAGGAATTGTCTGCTCACCAGAAACTCACGAATATAGCTGACAATTTTTGTCCGCATCGTAAACGTACTGCGCGATTGCTCGCTCATGATCAAATCGAGATAGCGCTGGCGGTATTTGATTTCCTGATCTGCAATTCCGTGGAATTTTTCAGGAAGCGGGCGCAGGGCTTTGGTCAACAAACGAATATCGTCGACTTTAACGCTCAACTCATCGGTATTGGTTTTAAACAATACGCCTTCGCCACCGATAATGTCGCCAATATCCCATTTTTTGAATTGCTCGTTATAAAATCCCTCAGGCAACGTATCCCGGGTCACATAAAGCTGCATTTGCCCGGACATATCCTGGATATGACAAAAACTGGCTTTACCCATTACGCGACGGGTCATCATCCGCCCTGCCACTTTGACCCTTACCGGCTCTGCTTCCAATTCTTCCTTAGTTTTTTCACCGTACTCGGCCAGCAGTTCACCGACCACCACATTGCGGCGAAAATCGGTAGGAAACGCGACACCCAGCTCCCGAATATCGTTCAGCTTGCTGCGGCGTTGTTTGATTTGTTCTTGTTCGTCTTGTTGGATTTCAGACATACTGATTTTTTCTTAATTTAGTATTTTAAGTTTTTGTAGCTATTCAGCGGAGCAACGAAACAAAGATGATGCACCGTAGGTTGCGGTTGGCGATAGCCAACCCAACATTTCAAGACCATGGCGTTAATTGTTGGGTTACGAAAAGCGGGCAACCCAACCTACACTGAATAATTACGTAATTTTATGCTTGGTTGAATTATCGGCCGCCAAATGTCAAAGCCATCACAAACCACTCTTCAAGCTGGCCTCAATAAACTGATCCAGGTCGCCATCCAGTACTGCTTGGGTATTGCCGGTTTCGACACCGGTACGTAAATCCTTGATGCGCGATTGATCCAGCACATAAGACCGGATCTGGCTACCCCAGCCTATATCGGATTTGGAGTCTTCCAAGGCCTGTTGTTTTTCGCTACGCTTCATCATTTCCATTTCATACAACTTGGCTTTAAGCTGCTTCATGGCGGTATCGCGGTTTTTATGTTGTGAACGATCGCTTTGGCATTGCACAACGATGCCGCTAGGACCGTGGGTTATCCGCACGGCTGATTCGGTTTTGTTGATATGCTGACCACCCGCCCCGCTGGCACGGTAAACATCGACACGCAGATCGGCCGGATTGATGTCGATTTCAACATCGTCGTTGATTTCAGGTGAAACAAAAACCGATGCAAACGAGGTATGGCGGCGGTTACCGGAATCAAAAGGCGATTTACGGACCAGACGATGTACACCTGTTTCGGTACGCAGCCAGCCAAAAGCATATTCCCCTTCAAACTTGATGGTCGCGCTTTTTATACCCGCAACATCACCGGGCGACTCCTCAATCAGTTCGGTCTTGAAGCCTTTGGCCTCGCCCCAACGCAGGAACATCCGTTCGATCATGGAAGCCCAATCCTGTGCTTCAGTGCCGCCTGAGCCCGATTGAATATCAAGAAACGCGTTATTGGCATCCATTTCACCGGAGAACATTCTGCGAAACTCCAGATCGGCCACTCTTTTTTCCAGATGCTCCAGATCCGCGACAACGGTATCGACGGTCTCTTCATCGTTTTCCTCAACCGCCATTTCCAAAAGTTCGCTCGCGTCGACCAAGCCGCCTTCCAGTTCGTTTATCGTATTGACGATAGTTTCTAACTGAACACGTTCTTTACCCAAGGTTTGTGCATTTTCGGGATTGTCCCAAATCTTGGGGTTTTCAAGTTCTCTTAAAACCTCAACCAGTCGCTCGTTTTTGGTGTCGTAGTCAAAGATACCCCCTTAGCGCATCACCGCGGCTTCTGAGGTCTGCAATTTTATTTTTTATAGGATTGATTTCTTGCATGGCTTGTCTGTTGCAAATAGAGTTGTGCCGGCTTTCAGTTGAATGACGGCGCTGAATTTATTAAAAGGCGAATTATAAACGAATACCCGTTAACAATCGCTAGTGCATCAATTTTGATGCACTAGACTTTCCTTAATTAGAGGTCGATCCTGCATGGTAAGCCGGTATTATAACCTTAAACAGTGGAACACTATTCGGCTATGGAGTTGCTTTCATTGTTCGGAACTAAGCGGATTACATGAGTCAGACAGTGGAAACAGTCAGGCGGGGTTAGCTTAAAGGTATTAGTAGTTGAAAGATCTTCAACGCCGTCATTCCGGCAGGGATTGCCGGGATCCAGATCACAAGGAAGTGAAAGCCCAACGTCATCCATGGCGTCTGGACCCCGGCAATCCGTGCCGGGGCGACACCCACTTTTAACGCAAACAGTGCCTTAAAAAATCAGGAGTAAATCAATCCCATCTGTCGTCTCGCACTTGTACGCGCTGATTTTCGATACGCACCTTGAAGCAGGCAATATCCTCATAGGCGGGCGCAGATTTGACCTGCCCTGTTTTTACACAAAACCGGGCGCCGTGACGCGGACAGATAATTTCATCGCCTTGCAATTCGCCACTGGCGATTTCCGCACCATCATGACTGCACACATCTTCTATCGCGTAAAAACTTCCCTCCAGATTGAATACGGCAACGTCTACCCCATCGACATCCACAACCACATGCTCACCCTCGGACAGCGCATTCTGACTGACCACATCTATCCATTCGGACATTGATTTATCTCCTGAACTTTCGCTTAAACTTTAAGATAAACATCATAACGCAGCAATTTGCCGCTAAAACTTTCATGAGGCGTCCCGCCTAAAGGCTCCACATCATCAGGACTTTTTACCACCACTTTTTTAGCGGTTGCCTTCATGGCTGCGGCAAATAGTTGATCCTTGTCCTCATCATCACCCAATAGATCACGTAATACGGTCATTGATTTTTTGGCCAGCGCGGATTTTTTACGTTTGGGAGGAAACATCGGATCGAGGTAAATACAATCCGGCGCTTGTTCAAGTTCACTTAAAACAGCGATCGCATTGCCGGATATCAATTCTGGCGGCTCTAGTTTCAAACGACTGACCCAATCCAGCTGGGTCAATCGAGTAAATGCATCCGCCAACAGCTCCAGCATCACCGGTGATCGTTCGATACAACGCAGTTCATAACCCATCCGGAAGATGTGCAGACTATCTTGCCCCCAACCTGTGGTCGCATCAATGACCGTTTTGGTTTTACGCCCGATTGCCTGGGCCAATGCGCCTGTTTTAGGCGCAGGCCAGGAACGCTGCTCGCCTGGCCTGGGTTCGATTTCGACCGTCATACCGCCTTTTCGCAGCAACTGACGGTCGATGAGCTTAAGTGAACCTTCGCGCCAGCTCAGGAAAAACAACTCATGCGGATCAAATCCGGGCGTTGGTGTGGACCTCAGCGGAACTGACAGTCTTTCGGCAAGTTGCTGGTAAATAGCCAAATCCCCCTGCCCTTCATAGAGAACAGCGAGTTTACCCCTGTAGGAAAGTGTCATGCCCGCATCAGCCACTTGGGTATTAATGTTGCGCAAATAAAAAGAAAAGTCCTGATTTACTCGGTTGAGATGGACTTCTGTTCATTCTTTAACGCCGCATCCAGCGTATGCCAAGCCAGAGTAGCGCATTTAACCCGGGCGGGATATTCTCTGACACCGGCTAATACGGCTAATTTGCCGACCGCCTCCAGTTGAATAGCTTCATCCTTGCCGGTGGTCATTTCATGGAAGGTTTTAAATAACGCTTCGGCTTCCGCTTCGGTTTTACCTTTGATGATCTCCGTCATCAATGAGACCGAAGCCGTTGAAATGGCGCATCCTGAGCCCTGAAAACTGGCATCTTCGATAACATCGCCCGACATTTTTAAATATAAGGTGAGCCGGTCTCCGCACAAAGGATTGAAGCCTTCGACTTTTCGGTCGGCATTATCCATGACCCGAAAATTGCGCGGGTTACGGTTGTGGTCAAATATGACCTCCTGGTAGAGATCGCGTAAATCATCAAACATTAGCCAAACACCTCAATCAAAGATTCTATGCCGTTCATAAGAACATCTATTTCCTGTTGGGTATTATACATGGCAAACGAGGCGCGGGCTGTTGCCGGTACTTCGTAAAAATCCATGACCGGCATGGCACAATGATGACCCGCTCGAATGGCGACACCTAAACTGTCCAGCATGGTCCCAATATCGTGCGGGTGAATTCTATCCAGCACAAACGAAAGGATGGCGCCTTTTTCGGCCGCTTCACCGATAATCCTGAGGCCTTTGATCTGCCTGGCTTTTTCGGTTGCGTAATCCAGCAATTCGGCTTCATAGGCGGCAATAGTGTCCATGCCGACATCGTTCAGATAATCGATAGCCGCCCCCAAACCGATCACATCGGCAATCGACGGTGTTCCTGCTTCAAATTTATAAGGCAGTGAGTTATATTCCGTTTCTTCAAACGTCACTTTTCTGATCATATCGCCACCGCCCTGATACGGCGGCATGGCTTCCAGTAGCGCCTGTTTGCCGTATAAAACCCCGACACCTGACGGCCCGTAGAGCTTATGCCCGGAAAATACGTAAAAATCACAATCCAGCGCCTGAACATCAACTGCCATGTGCGGAATGGCCTGAGCCCCGTCCAACAGCACCGGAATAGAACGGCTATGGGCCAAATCGATGATTTTTTTAACCGGATTAATGGTTCCCAGCGCATTGGACATGTGCACAACGGCAACCAGACGGGTTTTGTCGCCTAACAGTTTTTCAAACTCGGTGAAAATCAACTCGCCTTGTTGATTGATAGGCGCCACTTTCAATAGAGCGCCGGTTTGCTCGCAGAGCATTTGCCAGGGAACGATATTCGAATGATGTTCCATAGCGGTTATTAGAATCTCGTCACCGGGTTTCAGATTGGCTTTGCCATAAGTCTGCGCAACCAGGTTAATGGATTCGGTTGCACCCTTGGTAAAAATAATTTCTTTGGTTGAATCGGCATTGATAAAAGCCCGGATTTTTTCCCTGGCATTCTCAAACTTGTCGGTAGACCGCACACTGAGTGTATGAACACCACGATGCACATTCGCATAATCATGCCGGTACACATGTGAAATGGTGTCTATCACTGCATTGGGTTTCTGGCACGATGCCGCATTATCCAGATAAACCAGAGGTTTATTGCGAATCTTTTCTTCCAGAATCGGGAAATCGAGGCGAATTTTTTCTACAGGAAAGTGTGTCATTGTGTGTGTCTTAACTCATTTTAAGGTTTGTTAATTCAGTGCCGAACAGGCGTATTTTGCAAAAATTAACACTCGGCTAATTTTGACGCTACTCAACCACTACAACCAATCTATTGAAATACCTTGTTGCGGAAACCGCTCCAGCACTTGAGTCAAAACCAGATCATGCAGGCTTTTGATGGTCAGTTTATTCACCATTTCGTTAGCAAATGCGAAAGTCAGCATATTTCTGGCTGTTTCTTCATCAACACAACGCGATTGCAAATAAAACACGGACTTTTCATCCAATTGCCCCACCGTAACACCGTGTGAACATTTGACATCGTCTGCATAAATTTCCAGTTGCGGCTTGGTGTCGGCCTCGGCATCATCAGACAGCAACAAATTACGGTTATTCATTTGCGAATCCGTTTTTTGCGCATTTTCTGCAACGACGACGCGCCCCTGAAATACACCACGCGACCGGCCCGCCAAAACACCTTTGTACATTTCCCGGCTCACTGCATTCGGCTGTAAATGATTGATGCGGGTATGGTTATCCAGATGCTGGCGTTGATTGCCCAAATACAAACCATTGAGATCACATTCGCTGGCATTATCCAGATCGCAGTGAATATCGCTTCTGGCCAATAAGCCGCCGAAAGCAAAGTTATGGTGAATAAAACGCGCATCGCGGGCTTGTTTTACATAGGTTCCACCAAAGTGATACGCTTTGGCAGATTCGCACTGTACTTTATAAAGCGTCAGATTGGCATTGGCCTCAACAAAAACTTCCGTCACCGCAGCAGACAGATAAGCCTGTTCAACGCCAATATAAGTCTCGATGACCTGCGCTTCAGCCATGGGCTCGACCACGATAACAGTGCGCGTTGTCGAAAGCCGTTCTTGCTGAGTCGTTACATGCAGCAATTGAACTGGCTTAGTCAATGCCAGCTTTTTAGATACTTTTAAGAACAGGCCGTCACAAAACCACGCCGTGTTGAATGCAACAAAGCTGTGTTCATCATCGCTTACGGCGTGAGCAAAATATGGTTTTACCTGTTCGGCATCCGTATCAAGTGTTTTGGCCAGACTCTGAACGACCAGGCCTTCCGGCAAGCCGTCCAATTGCGATAATTCAGCAGAAAAATAACCGTCGACCAATACAAAAGACCAGCAATCCGGTAATTTAAAACGGTCTAGCCACTCTTTATCGACAGTAGCGCTGGAAGGCTGATCTGTGGGTACAAACAGATTTTTCTCAATACCTGAAACATTGGTATAACGCCATTCCTCTTCCCGAATTGAAGGAAAACCGTTCCCGGAAAACTTATCCAGGGCGCCGGCTCTAAGAGCCACTAACCAGGGCGCAGATCGACCGGGTAACGCCGACTCTACTTTCGAATATTCAGCACTGTAGCGCGATTTGATGACCGTGTTCATTTAAGCCGCCGCCTGTTTGTTTTCAACCCAACTGTAGCCTTTTTCCTCCAATTCCAGCGCCAGATCGGCACCGCCTGACTTTACGATTTGCCCATGCGCCAGCACATGCACAAAATCAGGCTTGATGTAATCGAGCAAGCGTTGATAATGGGTAACCATGACGAAGGAACGCTCAGGCGACCGCAACGAATTGACACCCTCTGAAACAATCTTCAATGCGTCAATATCCAGGCCCGAATCGGTTTCATCCATAATGCAAAGCCTGGGTTCCAAAATGGCCATTTGCAGAATTTCATTACGTTTTTTCTCGCCGCCGGAAAAACCTTCGTTGACCGCTCTATAAAGAAATTTTTCATCCATTTCCAAAAGGCGCACTTTGTCTTTGACCAGCATCAAAAAGTCCATCGCATCCACTTCAGATAAGCCTTGATGCTTGCGTATCGCATTTAACGCGGCTTTCAGTAAATAAATATTGCTGACGCCGGGAATTTCCACCGGATACTGGAAGGCCAGAAAAACTCCTTCACGCGCCCTGACTTCCGGTGCCATTTCGGTAAGATCCTTGCCATCATAAGTAACCGTTCCTTCGGTCACGGTGTAGCCGCTTTTACCGGACAACACATGGGACAGCGTGCTCTTTCCGGACCCATTTGGCCCCATAATCGCATGAATCTCGCCCGGTTTAATCTGCAGATTGATGCCTTTTAGAATGGGCTTGTCACCAACGCTAACGTGGAGGTTTTCAATGTTGAGCATAGTTTTTACCTGAATTTAATTTAATTCGTAGGGTACGCATTGCGTACCAATTTTAAGCATTGCAATCTATTTGCCCCTATTGAGCTTCGTACCTTTTCAGTTCCAACAACAAAGA
The DNA here is from genome assembly GCA_018333785.1 of Methylomicrobium sp. Lineage (GTDB taxonomy): Bacteria > Pseudomonadota > Gammaproteobacteria > Methylococcales > Methylomonadaceae > Methylicorpusculum. The sequence continues at coordinate 15,709 of JAGXSU010000192.1, forward strand.
CGGCACATCCGTTTCAATAATGCTCCATAAAGTATCGTTGTCTATCCCCAGATAACCATGAATCAAACGATTGCGTGTGGCTATCAGCTGCCGCCACGGAATTTTTGGACTGGCTTTACGCACATCTTCAGGAATATGCGTGGCGGCTTCGCCGATCAGCTCCAAATTACGCACGGTGGCATCATAGGTTATGCCGCTGTTGATAAAATCAGTTTGGCTAAAGCCTTCGGTATAAGCGATGACTTTTTCGGCAAAACCAATCATGTCATCCCAATAAAAATGCCACTCCCTATCAGCACTAGACATCTATTGCTTCCTGTTCGATAAACGGGCGCAATTGCGGGCGTAAGGCTTTGTCGGTGACTAAATCAACGGCACAACCCAGGCAATCTTCAAGAAAAAACAACACACCAAAATAACGCTCGGAAGTCGCAGAGCCATCAAACGTAACTAATATATCCACATCGCTTTGGTCGCTGGCTTCGTCGCGGACGGTTGAGCCAAACAAGGCCAAGCGAACTACGCCAAATTGTTGCGACAATATTGGCTTAACACGGGTCAGCACTTCAAGCGCGGCGGATTTACGCATTAACCCACCGCACCTTCCAAACTCAAGCCCAACAAGGCCTGTGCTTCCACGGCAAATTCCATGGGCAATTCCTTGAAGACTTCTTTACAGAAACCGTTGACGATCATCGATACCGCATCTTCTGCGGAAAGACCGCGCTGCTGGCAGAAAAACAACTGATCTTCGCTGATTTTAGAAGTAGTCGCTTCATGTTCGATTTGCGCTGAAGGCTGTTTGACTTCCACATACGGAAACGTATGCGCGCCACAACGATCGCCAACCAATAACGAATCACACTGCGTGTAATTTCGAGCGTTTTCGGCGCTTTTCAACACCTTGACCAGACCGCGATACGTATTTTGCGCCCGGCCAGCCGAAATACCTTTGGAAACTATAGTGCTGCGCGTATTTTTGCCGATATGAATCATCTTCGTGCCGGTATCGGCTTGCTGGTAGTTGTTCGTCAACGCGACCGAATAAAACTCACCGATTGAATTATCGCCGGTCAATACACAGCTAGGATACTTCCAGGTGATGGCGGAACCGGTTTCCACTTGGGTCCAGGACACCTTAGAATTATCGCCCCGGCAATCGGCCCGTTTGGTAACAAAATTATAGATGCCGCCCTTGCCTTCCTTGTCGCCCGGATACCAGTTTTGTACCGTGGAATATTTGATTTCGGCATTTTCAAGCGCGATCAATTCGACCACGGCGGCATGCAACTGGTTTTCATCCCGCATGGGCGCGGTACAGCCTTCAAGATAGCTTACATGACTGCCTTCATCGGCAATGATCAGCGTTCGCTCGAACTGACCGGTATTGGCGGCGTTGATTCTGAAGTAAGTCGACAATTCCATCGGGCAACGCACGCCTTTTGGAATATAAACAAACGAACCATCGGTAAATACGGCGGCATTCAACGCAGCGAAGTAATTATCAGTATGCGGCACGACAGAACCGAGGTACTGTTTGATCAGTTCGGGATGTTCGCGCAAGGCTTCGGAAATCGGGCAAAAAATAACCCCAGCATCTTTCAATTTACCTTTAAACGTAGTGGCAACCGAAACGCTGTCAAAAACCGCATCGACAGCAACACCGGCGAGGCGCTCCTGCTCATCTAGAGGAATACCCAATTTTTTATAGGCTTCCAGTACTTGAGGGTCGATTTCATCTAAACTTTTAGGGCCATCTTCCTTGCGTTTGGGCGCCGAATAATAACTGACAGACTGATAGTCAATCGGATCAAAATTAACAAAAGCCCATTCCGGCGACTTCATCGTCTGCCAATGGCGAAAAGCCTTCAACCGGTATTCCAGCATGAATTCAGGCTCGTTTTTAACCTTGGATAATTTATGAATGACATCCTCATCCAATCCAGGGGGGAATGTTTCGGTTTCTAAAACCGTCACGAAACCCTGCTTGTATTCCTTGCCGATCAGTTGTTCAATTTCTTTGGTGCTTGCTGACATTTTGTTCTCCGTAATTACCGGTAAAGACTGGCTACCGGCACGTAAATTTCTTCGGCCTGTTGCGTGGGCATGATCAAATCAGCCAACGTAATGGAATCCAGCGTTAAAAAGATCTTTTGATTGATCAAACCCCATACACCTCTTATTTCACAGCCACTGGCCTGTTCGCAACTTTGTTGAGAAATACTGCACTCAGTCAATGAAATGGGCCCTTCAAGCGCGCTGATTATCGTTGCAACCGAGATCTTATCCGGCGGATTCGCTAAAATATAACCGCCTCTTGCCCCTCGCGTAGAACTGACCAGCTTCGCTTTAGACAACAGCTTAAGTATTTTACTGACAGTTGTTAAGGCAATTCCGGTCTCATCAGCAATTTCATGGGCTGCATGAACAGCCAACGGCTCTCTGGCCATATAACTTAAAATCACAGTCGCATAATCCGTTAGCTTTCCAAGACGCAACATAGTTAACCTCATTCATTTAGGACTATTTTAGTCCTATTTTAATTCCGAGTAAAGTACTAGGTAATTGGAAAATAAATTGAGGCACCAAAGACCTTTAATTTAAAAGGGCAGGACCTTCAAACAAATGGTCTGAACGGTTACCGATCAGGCTTTTCATTCCAGTACCGCCCCAGTTCTAGCCGTGATCGCGCAATAGTGAAGGCGTTTCCTTTCAATAGCAATGTGATGCCGCCTTCCCTGCCCACTTCAAACCACTTGATGCCTTGTTCGTTATAGCGCCTGACCACCGACTTATGAGGAAATCCAAAGCGGTTGTGATAACCGGCAGGAATTAAAACAATCTCAGGATTGACCTGCTTTAAAAAAACTGCGCTTGACGATGTTTTACTGCCGTGATGGGGCGCGATCATGACTCTGGATGACAATTGATCGCCATAAGCTTGGACCAGCTTAGCCTCCGCTGTTTTCTCGATATCGCCTGTCAATAAAATTCGACCCCGCTCAGAACTGATTTGCAACACGCAAGATCCGTCATTATCGTTCTCTATCTGCCGGGATTGAGGGCTCAGCACAGCAAATCGCACACCATCCCACATCCACGATTGTCCTGCCTGACAAAACTCAGCGTGATAAGGTACTAACTGGTCCGGGACGCTACTGATTAACCGCGAAGGAGTCATCCTCTTCAATAGCGTTGCCGCGCCTCCGATATGATCGTTATCTCCGTGACTGATAACAACAGCATCCAGCTTGTTGATTTGCAGAAAGCTAAGATAAGGCAAAACAACCCGGCTACCCATATCGGCTGATTCATCAAAGCGGGCACCTGCGTCATACACCAGACAGTGATGCGCCGTCCTTACCACCACAGAAAGTCCCTGCCCTACATCCAGCAAGGTCAGCTCAACCTCTCCATCACCCGGGCCGGGTCTGTCATTAAAAGCCAAAGGCAAACACATCACAAGTCCCAGCCATCGTCCCGGCAATCCTTTGGGCGCCATCAGAACGAATGCACCCATGATCCCAAGAAATAAAGCTAATGGACTGGGCACCGAGAGTTGAAACGTTGCAAACGGCAACTCCGCTAAACGGGACAACAGCCACATCAAACCACAGAGCATGGCGTCAGCAAAACTCAGAACTAAGTGAGCTGTAGAAGGCGCAATAAAAAGTAAACATACGCCAGCCAAACACAGCGGAATAATAATAAAGCTGACCCAAGGCACCGCTATCAGATTAGCTAATGGCGCTATCACCGACACTTCCTGAAAAAAGAAGAACAATAATGGCGCCAATGCCAGACTGGTGACCCAATGAATTTTGAGGGCTGATTTCCAGGCTTTACCGGACTTCAGTCGACTGCGCAGTGAATAAAAAATAATCCCCACAGCAAAAAATGACAGCCAGAATCCTGCAGAAAGTACAGCCAAAGGATCGATCATCACAACAACTAATAACGCGATAGCCAGTGTATTTATTGCACTCACATGCCGCTGTCTCAACAAGGCCAGCATAAATACCGCCAACATAATCAACGCGCGTTGCGTTGGGATGGCAAATCCGGCCATTGCCGAATAAGCCAGGGCTGCCAGCAAAGCAAAACAAGCCGCCACCTGATAAGGCGTAATGCTCAGCATACCGGATCTTAGCCACATTTTTGCGACCAGCCAGTAAATCATGCCGGATACTAAACCGATATGTAACCCCGAAATAGCCATCAGATGAACTGTTCCGGTTTTTCTGAACATCAGCCATTGTTGATCGCTCATCAATTGCCGCTCACCCAGAGTCAGCGCCTGGATCAAACCCAAAGAATCGGCATTGGGCATTGCATGAACCAGCCGATCGAAAACCTTCTGCCGCCAAGCCACTAGCGAAAACAGTGGGTCATTGTCTGTCAGTAACTGCGGTTTGGACTGCTCTTTTATATAGCCTGTAGCACCAATACCCGATACAAAAAGGCTTCTTTCGTAATTGACGTTACCGGGATTGAAATTGCCCCTAGGCCTTTTGAGTTTTACAGCAAAACGCCAGTATTGCCCGGCTTTGGGCAATACTTTGGGAAAATACCAGTTAAGTCTTAACCTTGCGGGTACACCGGGATCGGCTTTGCTGACTTTAAAGTCAAATCGAACACGCTTTTCAGAGACAACCGGAATAGGCTCTATCCTGCCCTCGACCTGAAATACCTGACCTTCTAACGCCTCAGGCAAGCGGTCCGATAATTTCATTTCAGCATAGCCTAGCGCCCACAGCACACCAACAATTAAAGCAAGGCATTTCCATAGGCGCAGGGCAACGCAAGCGAAAACCGACGTAATGACCATTAACAACCCGATCGGCCCAGGTAAATCCGGTAACTGTTGCAGGCATAAAACACCCAACACAAAGCTGAGTACGAGCGTCACCATAATAGAATTCCTGATTAGCAATAATTTTTTCAAGCCAGAAAAACCTGATAGACTTACGGGTCATAGGCCTTGACCCGCATTCACCGCTGTTTAGCGAAAACCGATCAACACCTAAAAAATAGTAATTATCCAGCGTAGGTTGCGCTGGCTATCGCCAACCACAACCTACAGGGTGCGTCACCTTTGTTTTTGCTCCGCTGAAGAATTAAAAAAGTATTAATTTACCCTATAGACTGATTGTCTTTGTCGCCCTGAGCCATTCGATCGTTTAGAAAAAACAACTATAAAGAATCATCACTATGCCTAAGAAACTATTGCAAAAATTCATGCCCGATCATGAAACCTTAAAAAAACATAAAAGTCTTCAGTTTTTAGGAGACAAGCTTCACGACCCGAATCTGTGGCATTTAAATAGAAAATCAGTATCGATGGCTTTTGCGATTGGACTGTTTGCCGCATGGATTCCAACGCCAACACAAATGGCGATTGCAGCTGTTGCGGCCTTTTATTTTAGAGGTAATTTGCCAATTTCAGTTGCGCTGGTCTGGCTGACAAATCCGATTACCATGCCGCCTCTGTTTTATTTCGCTTACCGGCTCGGTCTTTTTGTCCTGGGACAACCTTCTCCGTCGGCTGATTTTGAGTTTTCTTTGGACGGCGTCATGAATGGATTAGGTGATGTATGGGCACCGTTTTTATTAGGCTGCCTGATTCTTGGCATCACCTGCTCCAGTGCCGGTTATTTTGGCATGAAAGCCTTTTGGCGCTATCACGTAGCTCATCGATGGAACAAAAGAAAGTTAAGAGCCAGTCATTGATCAAGCGCGTCAACGGCCAATCCGGGCTTAAAGTTGACGCGGCTTAGAAAGAGCTTTGACTGAACAGCCCGTTAAATTGCAGCGAAATAACGGGCAAATCAGGATTAGGTAATGCTGCATCCTAGCGGTGAATCCTTATATTCAATTGACGATCAAGCCGTCTTCCATATGAAGAACCGTATCCATCCTTGCAGCCAAGGTTGGATCATGGGTCACAACAAGAAAACTGACTTTTAACTCACGATTCAATTCCAGCATGAGCTGATAGATTTGCTCCGCCGTTTTACTGTCCAGATTACCGGTAGGTTCATCCGCCAAAACGCAATTCGGGTTGTTAATCAAGGCTCTGGCGACTGCCGCGCGCTGCCGCTCTCCGCCGGACAATTCACCCGGCTTATGTTCGACCCGATGACCCAATCCGACTCGCTCCAATAAGCCATGCGCCCTGATTTTTGCCTGCTTAACCGATTCACCGCCAATCAATAACGGCATCGCGACATTTTCCAAAACGGTGAATTCACCCAACAGATGATGGAACTGGTAAATAAAGCCCAATGAGCGATTACGCAACTGGTTAAGCTCTCTGGCGCTAACCTTATTCAGATCGAAGCTATTGAGAATAACATTGCCGTCGTCCGGTTTATCCAGGCCGCCCAAAAGATGCAAAAGCGTACTTTTTCCTGACCCTGAAGCCCCCATGATGGCAACACGTTGACCCACACCGATATCAAGATCTACACCTCTCAAGACCGTAACGTTAAGACCGCCCTGTTTGAATGTTTTGGTCAATTTCCGGCAGGAAAGAATTGATTGATTACTCATATCTCAGCACCTCGGCAGGATTGACTTGCGAGGCCTGCCAGGCAGGATAAATGGTCGCCAGCAACGAAAGACCGAAAGACATGGCGGCTATTGCATAGACATCAGACCATTCCAGCTTGGAAGGTAATTCACTGATGTAATACACATCGGCGGCCATGAACTGAGTATCAAAAAACTGCTCGATTGCAGGCACGATGGTTTCGACATTAAGCGCCAGCGCGATGCCTCCAACGGTCCCCAGTGCCGTACCTACCACCCCGATGATGCCGCCCAGAATAATAAAAATCCCCATTACGGAAGGCGCAGACAAACCTTGTGTTTTTAAAATAGCAATATCGCCCCGTTTGTCGGTCACCACCATGACCAGCGTAGATACAATATTGAATGCCGCCACCGCAACAATCAGTAACAGGATAATGAACATCACCCGTTTTTCTGTCTTGATAGCCCTGAAAAAATTGCTGTGCGCTTGCGTCCAGTCGCTGACCCGGTAACCGTCAGCATACATCGTATTGGCCAAGGCACGGCTGATTTGAGGCGCATCAAAAAGATCATCCAGTTTAAGGCGCAAACCGGAAACGCCATCTTCCAGACGGAATAACTTGGCAGCATCCGCCATATGAATGATCGCCATATTTCTATCGTATTCGAACATCCCGACCCGAAACATGCCGGTAACAGTAAATCGCCGCATTCTGGGCAGAATACCGGCAGGAGTGGAATTAACCTGCGGGGTGATTACGGTGATCTGATCACCCAGGCCTACGCCCAAATAACCAGCCAATTCGGCACCCAGCACGATATTATAATTACCTTCAACCAGTTGATTGAGATCACCTGCGACCATCTTGTCGCCGACTTCGGAAACCGCATGCTCCTGCTCGGGAAGAATGCCTCTCAACATGGTGCCACTCACACGTCTGTCGGCGTTGATCATGACTTGTCCGTTAACAAACGGAGCTGAACCTGCAACATGCGGGTAATCTTTCACTCGCTCCTGAACTTTAGACCACTCCTGTAATTGACCATCAATGCCGCTTACCGTGGCGTGAGAAGTCATTCCTAAAATTCTTTCCCGCAATTCCGCCTCAAAGCCATTCATAACTGAAAGCACAGTGATCAGAGCGGTAACACCCAAGGCAATTCCCAGGATGGAAGTTAGCGTGATAAATGAAATAAATTGAGTTCTGCGTTTGGCACGCGTATAGCGTAAGCCAATGTATAGGATTAGCGGTTTAAACATGAAATGATGCTAAATGGATGGAGGTTAGGATTTTTTGCAATTGGTACAAAAGCCATAGAGATAAAGACTATGATCGGTTAGATCATAACCGAGGTTGCTTGCTATTTCTTTTTGTCTGGATTCTATGGTCGGATCAGTAAACTCATCCACTTTACCGCACTTTAAACAGACAATATGATCATGATGCCCGCCACGGTCAAGTTCAAAAATCGAGTTACCCCCTTCAAAATGGTGCCTCTTGACCAAACCAGCCGCTTCGAACTGAGTAAGAACCCGGTAAACAGTCGCCAGACCGATTTCTTCATTTTCATTCAAAAGAATCTTATAGACCTGCTCGGCAGTCAGATGCCTTTCTTCGGTCTGATTTTCAAGAATTTCAAGAATTTTCATGCGCGGCAACGTAACCTTTAGGCCTGCGTTTTTTAAATCTTGCTTTTCCAAATCACTCTCCCTATTCAGCCAGTAGTCTCTAAATCAAGGCGCATTACCGATTTCATGTATTCGCCATTCCTATTATTGAGTTGATCGCCATATTAACACTTTTGTCTCTTATCTTTCACGAACAATAGACTGTCCTATACTTTTACCCGAATGAACGCCAGCAATAGACTGTTTTTGTAATTATTGATGTAGGTTGGATAGGCGATAGCCTTAACCCAACAGATGGACTTTTCGAAAGCTATGTTCACATTAGAAGTTGAACGGTTGGCAGAGGCGTCATCCTGGCAGGGATTGCCGGGATCCAGAACACAAGGACGTGCAACGGCCTTTGCAATCCAGGGCTTCAACTATTAACTCAAACATAACCTTTTCGAAAGTTGAAGACTTCGATTGTTGGGTTAGGCTCTACGAGCTAACCCAACCTACCCGAGACATCAACTGCATTTTGCTGCTCCGCTGGATAATGAACTATTTTTTAACCTGACGCATACAGAGCTATCGACCCCTATGAATATCCCTGACTTTCGTGTTGAACCGGCCAATTACCGGGCAGATTATGATGATCTGCTTACCATTCTTAATGCAGGCCAACAGCCGTATGATGAATCCGACATTGCGGCTGATTCAATCAATGCTCAAAGTATTTATTTTATTGCTAGAGACAATCAGCATCTACCGATTGGGTCAGGCGAATTGACCTCCGAAGGCGTCATCCAAGGATTAGCCGTTATACCGAAATGGCTTAACCAGGGTGTTGAACTGGCGTTGCTGACGGCATTGATCGAAAAAGCCGCAAAATCCGGTTTGACCGAAATCAAGGCTCAAGCCTTTGAAAGTAATAAAGCCCTCTTTGAGCACTTAAATTTCAAACGTGTGACTCAACACCAGCAGGGAGTCTATAACTTGAGCTTGACGCTGGAACCTGTCGCCCAAAAACCAGGCCGACCTGCCCCCAAAACCGCTCCGGAGAGCATTGAGCCGATCAAACTGGAAAGCCTGGGCGCTATCATGGAAGCCAGCACCCAGCTTATTGCATCCGCCCGGCGGCAAATTTGCATTATCACTAAAGAGCTTGAATGGCCGCTTTATGCCCAAAACTCCATGCTGGAGGCACTAAAATCATTTGCTATAGATAATAGAAACAGCCTTGTCATGATACTGATTCAAGACCCAGGCGCCTTGAACGGGCGATCGCATCCCTTGATTGACTTGTCCCAGCGCCTGCCCTCTTCTATTCAGCTAAGAACACCGACAGAAATGGAGGATATTGGTTATCCATCCGCACTGCTGCTGAGTGATCAACGCGGCTTTTTATTCCGCCTTAACAATGAACAAGCCAAAGGCGACTGGAGTCCGTGCCTACCCTCGCGCAGCAAACAACTCGCAGAACTGTTCGAGCGATTATGGCAACGCGCAAGGCCCTGCACCGAATTTCGTGCGCTCAATTTATAAACCATCACCGGGCAGCAGGCTTTACGGGACCCAAAAACCCGGCTTTCCTTATCCACCGGGTTACTGAATTCTTGACGGCCCATTCTAGGATAATCAATGCACATCCTGTATCATTCAATTCTTTTTGCTAGTCCCGTACATGAAAAAGTCGATTTTCTATCCAGCCTTCATCTCAGCCAGTTTGACTTTAACCGGGTGTACGACAATCATGGAATACATGCCGGGTGTCTACAAGATTGATATTCAACAAGGTAACCTGATCGATCAGGAAGTTGTTGATCAACTCAGACCCGGAATGAATAAACGGCAGGTCCTCTATATTATGGGATCACCGATGCTGATCGATGTTTTCAACGAAGACCGATGGGATTATGTCTACTCCGAACAGGAAGAAGGCGGCCCCAGAATGCAGAAACGGATTACCCTGTTCTTTAAGGAAGACAGCCTCAAAGCCGTTCAAGGTGATTTCAGACCCAGTTCCAAACCTGTGGAACGGGTAGCTCATGAAACCACACTGGAACTGCCTCCAAGAGATTTGGAAAAAACACTGTGGGAAAAAATCACCGGATTATTTGGTTATGACGGTTTATACAAAGAAGAATCGACGGTTAGAGCCCCGCAAAAAATGGACAGAGCTGAAGATCCTTTATCCAGCTCCTCGGCTCCGAAATAATTCAACACAGTTTGCTCCTTCACGGGAGTTGCGAATAGACGCAGCAAACCTGCAAGCTGGGTTTCGCCTTGGCTTCTATTGCGCCTAATCCGTTATAACTAACGGTCATGAAGGCCTGGCATCACCCGGCCGTTGTGGGCGGATAGTCGCATCCGCCAAAGCCGTTAAAAGTGGATGGGCTTGTCGCTTATCCACACTACCCATCTGCCACCCAGACTTTCACAGTAACTATACATTTCGTAATTTTTCAGCGTCAGCTTCGGTTGGGTTGGGTTGGGTAGTAGAAAACCTAACCCAACACGGCGCATTACCTTTGTCTTTTTGCTACGTTTCTACTTCTTTGGAAGCACGGCTTCGGCGAGCGTCCTTTGGATCATGTTCCAAAGGACGGTAGATTTCTACCCGGTCGAACTCTTTCAGCACATGATCCAGCTTGCAGGCCGAACTGAAAATACCGATTTTGGTTTTTGCCAAATCAATTTCAGGAAACCGTTTCAAAATCCCCGAACTTTTAATGGCATCCTCAGCGGTAGAACCTTCCGGCAAGGTCACCGTCAAAATGACCTGCTCCTCCGGCTTGGCATAAGCCACTTCAACTCTTATCAATTGCTCAGCCATAGACTTGCTTTGCCCTTTGGGTAAAAGAACCCACCATGGTGTTGCATATTTGATTAAAAACAGTTCCAAAGGCGATATTCGCCAGCAATCCGGACATTTCGAATTCCAAATCCAGCGAAATTTTGCTTGCATCTTCCCGCAATGGAATAAAGTCCCAGCGGCCTTGCAAATAATTGAACGGACCGTTTAACAGGGCGATCGTAATTCGCCCGCCTCTGTCCAGGCAATTTCGTGTCGCAAAGGATTTCTTAAAACCGCCTTTGGCAATAAGCAGTTCCGCCTCTACGATTTCATCGCTACGGTTTATGACACGACTGCCCGCACACCAGGGCAAAAATTCCGGATACGCTTCAACATCATCTACCAGATCAAACATCTGATGAGCCGCGTATTTAACCAACGCGCTTTTCTGAATCATCGTCATTAAATGACCCCCACAACGTTTAAAAACACTAGAAAAACGGCAGCGGGTGAAACGTAGCACACTAAAAATCGCCAAACCTCAAAGTGTTGAGGATTAGTCAAATGCAGTTCCTTTTTGCAGTGTTCCTGTTTCATAACCCAGCCGGCAAAAATGGCAATACAAAAACCACCAATCGGCAGCATCAGGTTAGCGGTCAAATAATCCAGCAATTCAAAAATAGTCCTGTCAAAAATCTTGAACTCAGACCAAATATTGAAGGAAAAAATAGTTCCTAAACCCAGCAACCAAGTCACAGCACCCGCCCACACACAAGCTCTTTGCCTGGTCATATTGCGGGTTTCAACCAGCCACGCCACGGCCGGTTCAATCAGCGAAATCGACGAGGATAACGCAGCAAACACCAATAAAACAAAAAACAGAATGCCAAAAAACCAACCCCCCGTCATATTGCCGAAAGCAATCGGTAGTGTCTGAAAAATCAGGCCAGGACCTGATCCGGGCTGAAGGTTATTCTCAAAAACAATAGGAAAAATGGCTATACCCGCCAATATTGCCACCAGTGTATCAGCGCCTGCAATAATGACGGTGGTCCGGGCGATTGAAATGTCTTTAGGCAAATAAGCGCCGTACACCATGATTGCCCCCATGCCCAAACTCAATGTAAAAAAAGCATGGCCCATGGCCGTCAGAACCGATTGCCCGGTAATTTTTGAAAAATCCGCATTAAACAGAAAATTCAAACCTTTAAAATAGGAATCGGTACTCATGGCATAAGCCACTAAAATCAGCAACAGGAAAAACAAAGTCGGCATAAGCCATTGAACTGCGCGCTCCAAACCCTCGGTTACACCGCGGGCCACCACACCCATGGTTACCACCATAAAAATGGTATGCCAAAACAATTGCTCAAGAGGACTCGCCATAAAGTCATTAAACAGGGTCTGGACTTTCTCGCCGTCCGCTCCCGAAAAACTGCCGGTAAAAACGTTCAGAACATAAGACAGACCCCAACCCGCGATAACACTGTAATAGGACAGAATCAGAAAACCGGCTATGACACCCAACCAGCCCAGGTAATGCCAATTCGGATCAGCGCCTGACTCTTTAGCCAGCTCGGCCATGGTGCCGATAGGATTGCGTTTGCCGCGACGGCCAATCATCGTCTCGGCAATCATGATGGGAATGCCGATCAACAGCACACACATCAGATAGACTATGACAAAAGCACCACCGCCATTTTCTCCGGTAATATAAGGAAACTTCCAGATATTGCCCAAACCGACAGCCGAACCGGTTGCCGCCAATATAAAAGCCATTCGCGATGACCACTCACCGTGCGATGATTTATTGGAATCCGTCATTGAAAAGCCCGTCCTCTCTACATAAAAAGTCAATTTTTTTAATAATCGAGTAAAATACCAAAATTATTACTTTACGTCAGTTTATATATATTATCGCGTGGCTATGGCCGACAAAAAATCCAAGAAAAAAGCAAAAACACCCAATGCAACCATTGCGAATAATCGCACGGCGACTCACGAGTATTTTATTGAAGAACGTTTTGAAGCGGGCTTGGTACTCGAAGGCTGGGAAGTTAAAAGCCTGCGGGCCGGACGTGTTCAGCTCAAAGAAAGCTACGTCGTCATCAAGCGCGGCGAAGCCTGGTTGTCCGGCGCGCACATTTCCGCCCTGCTCTCCGCATCGACTCATGTCAATCCGGAAGCCATCAGACAACGCAAATTACTGTTACACAAACGGGAATTAAACCGTCTGATCGGCAGCGTCGAACGTAAAGGATTCACGTTGATTCCTTTATCCATGTATTGGAAAAACGGACGGGCAAAATTGGAAATCGGCCTGGCCAAAGGTAAAAAACTCCACGACAAACGCGCCGCGTCAAAAGACCGCGACTGGCAGCGTGAAAAAGAGCGGCTCATGAAACACGCCTAAATTAAGACTATGTTCGCGTTAGTAGTTGAAAGTAAATCAACACCGTCATTCCGGCATGGATTGCCGGAGCCGTTAGACCGCGTAAGCGAATCCAGGTCACAAGGATGTGAAAGCCCAACGCCATCCATGGCTTCTGGACCCGGGCAATCCCTGCCGGGGCGACGCCTACTGTTAACGCGAACATAGCCTAAATTAAAGCGCCCTCCCCTGATCAACACAGAGTTTTTCGTCATGATAGACCACGCCAACTTGATAACCGCAGAAAACAGCGTGCTGCTGATTGTCGACATGCAAGCCAAACTGACGGCCACCATGCCGCAAGCCGACGCAGATTTAATGATTGCCAACACCGGCAAATTGATAGAGGCCGCCAATACACTGGCAATACCCATTTTTGTTACCGAACAATACCCTAAAGGTTTAGGCGCCACCGAAACCGCTGTTTTAAACAAACTGCCGGTCCATTCAAAAACCTATCCCAAAACCGGTTTCTCCTGCTGCGAAGCGGAAGGTTTCACTCAGGCGCTCGAACAAACCGAACGAAGAAAAATTATCCTGGCAGGCCAGGAAACGCATATCTGCATCTTACAAACCGCATTGGCATTGTTGGCTCTCGGCTATCAAACCTATATCGTCGAAGATGCAGTTTGCTCGCGTAATCCGCAGCACAAAAACAATGCCCTGCACAGAATGCAACAACAAGGCGTAACAGTAGCCAATTACGAATCGGTTTTGTTCGAATGGCTAAAAGACGCTCAACACCCCGACTTTAAAAGTCTATCAGCGCTGGTTCGCTAACTCATACTCCGTACCTATTTACTTATGACAACCAAAGACTTAATCGAGAAAATCAAAGCCCAACACGCACTCAGCTTTGCAGATGTGATCGCAGTGATTCAGGAAAATTATGATTACATTCCTTCAGAATTTCATAACGGCCTAGATGGAAACAAGCTGATAAACGAAGCGGGAAAAAACGAAGGGTCGTGTAAAATTTTTGCCTTCGCCAAACTCAACGAATTAAATCAAGCTGAAACGCTCGGCCTGTTTGGCGATTACTACCGTGAAGACGTATTAAAAAATCCGGAAGGCAGCGACCATCAAAACATCCGCAATTTCATGCGCTACGGCTGGGAAGGCATTTATTTCGAAAGTAATCCGCTAACACCCAAAGTTTGAATTGACCGAAATAATTCAGCAAAGCAACAAAACTAAAGTGATTCACAGTTGGGTTAGGCTCTCCGAGCCAACCCAACCTACTCTGTATGATTACAATTATCCTAAAGACCTGAATAAGTGCGAATAAGCCCTTTCAACTCCTTACGGTTTAACAGCACGATCTTCTGCAAAAGAGGATCTCTCTTAAAATCATCCTTGGCAATTCGCATACACAACAAAAAATAAGTCAACAAAGCCGCTCTTACTTTCGTCACACATTTACCGTCAACCATTCCGTAATCACGTTCAACCACACTTTTATGCGTTTCACTTAAACCCGGATGCGGCCCAAGTTCAACAGTTACCCAGGTATCCCACAAACCGTCTAAAAAAGGCGGCTCATCAGCCTTACCCAAAATTGTGATTTGGTAAATTCGGGCCAGAACAAAATCACGGTAAACACTCTCCTTGATACTGTAAGCCCGCAAATGCCACTGCAAGCCATCAAACACCAGGGTATAAGGACATATCTGCAGCGTTGCCAACTCAAGACTGGTCATGGATTGATAAACGATTTCCAGCTCCAGATTAAAACGGATTGCCCGAACCACCGAGCGCATGAGCAACTCATCAATCTGCCGCCCCAATGGATTAACGATTTCAACAGAAGGCAAATTGCCGACTAGAGCCACCATTACCTTGTTATCTTTTTGTTGCTGCAACTTCAAAACCAGCATTAACTCGCAGGTCGACCCCTCCATGAAAGACGGTTTGAACGCTTCGTCCACCACATAACGCTTCATATGCTTATCGTAACAAATGTTGCCGGGACATAAGTTTTGGTAAAGCGATAAATCCTTGGACGCCTGCACGCGACTGATACCAAAAAATTCGACTAACGAACCGGTCGAAATCTCTCCACTCCAAAACACCGTCGCTTCAAGCAAAGTTAAACGCTGGCGTTGTTCCCATTTTAATTCGTCATGTAATGGCTTATTCATAACACTCGATCATGCAAAGTTAGTAGATATATGTATTATTGACATGCTTTAATCCTGGCTGCTTAATACCCGATTTCCCGTATTTATTGCATGCTTTTTGCAAATCAACCATTAACTGAAATGTTGGGCTGGCTACCGCCAACCACAACCTACACGGCATGTCGGCCATCACAATGAATCGATAGGCTTTATCGTAGGAGCGGACCATGCCTGCGACCGAATGAAGTTCAATCGCGGGCATGGCCTACTCCTACAAAATACCCTTAAATTAACGGGATTGACCTAACCGGTGCATCACATTGTTTTGCTGTACCGCTTAACAATTAAATTTAACCTTTGTTTGAGAAACAGCAAGATTAGGCAAAACAGAAACTAAAAACTCTACGCGGCTGAGGTAGAATGTTTGCCCCATTCAAAGACAGTGTATCAGTTCAAATTGAGCAACAGCCTTAACCGGCAATCGAAACCAGGGCAACTTCATCCAAAATTTATCGTCACACTGCAGGCATCACGGCAACTGGAAACGCAACTCATTCAGCGGATCGTTGTGGGTAACACCACAACTTTCTGTCTAATGTAATAGCGATCTGCCTAAGCCTCTTTACTCGGAAGCATGAAGAAAAAGAAGCCGTGCAAAAACAGGCCAAATGGGGGTTAACAAGTTCATAATCACAGCGAAACGGCAATCTACCGGGGTAAAACCTTATGTCACGCCATACCAGATAGTATTTATTATTTGTAAAAATATCGAGTTAATCAAAAACACGATTACTATCTACACGGGACAAACTAATGACGTTCTTGAACTTAGTGAGAGCAATCATAATTCAAAGTGTATACCTCGGAAAGATGTTTTTTACCGCCCCCCGTTTTTAAAAAAACCTCAACAAGAAAAGCCTCATGGAACAACTCACCGATCTTAAAGCCATACTGCACTCCAAACGAGCCAATATTTATTACCTGGAAAAATGCCGGGTGATGCAAAAAGATGGCCGCGTACTCTATCTGACAGAAGCCAAAGACCAAAACTACTATTGGAATATTCCTATTGCCAATACGACAGTGATCTTATTAGGCACCGGCACCTCCATCACCCAGGCGGCCATGCGAATGCTGGCCAGCGCCGGAGTTCTGGTAGGCTTTTGCGGCGGCGGAGGATCGCCATTGTTTTCCGGTAGCGAGATTGAATGGCTCACCCCACAGAGCGAATATCGACCCACCGAATACGTGCAAGGTTGGCTGAAATTCTGGTTTGAAGACTACAAAAGGCTCGGCGTAGCCAAAACCTTCCAACAGTCTCGCGTCGATTACATCAAGCGTACTTGGGAAAAAGACCGCGACCTCAAGGCTGAAAATATTTACAGCAACGACAGCAGCAATTCCCAATTTAAAACCCTGATAAAATTAGGGACACTTAAAACCAATCAATCGCAACATTAATAAAGCCATAGGTAGATACAAATGGACTTGGAAATAATTGACCTGATACGCCGCACCTTCGAAGACTTACCGGACTCCCGTAAGCCCGGCAACAATCAGAAATACCGGATAGAAGATGCCGTTCTGAGTGCCTTCTCGGTGTTCTTCACGCAAAGCCCGTCTTTTCTGGATTATCAGCGACGGATGGAAAAACTCCACAATCGAAATAACGCACAATCGAT
>JAGXSU010000193.1 GCA_018333785.1 Methylomicrobium sp.
AACATAAGGATTACATGTTGTTAGCCAGAACATTTGATAAAGTAATTTTGTAAATAATTTTCTATCATTGCGCAATGACGAGTTACTTAACTGGACGTTGTTAGCCATTTCATTAAAGTGAAAAGCCTCCTCAATATTCAAGTTTTTACGTTCTTGATTTTGGTCTCGAATGATGTTTCTTAGATCAAGATAAGCCTCGGTGACGGGAATGCTTTTTCCATTCAATTCTTCTGCCGAGAGAGATTCATTGTCGAATAATTTCAGAAGTATGCTTTCGTAATTATGAATAGAATAATCGGCATGTGAAAACATCACTCGCATATTTACCATAAATAAAAAAGCTAGTAACTGTTCATCGGTGTCATTAAATAAACTGGAGTTGTGGGTAATCCAGTGGCGGGTGTTGCGCATGATCCAGGCTAAAACAGCATCAGGTTTCTCCTTGTCGGGTTTGATGTTTTTTGCCGCTTCCCATTCGTGAGACAAGGTTCTGATAAAAAGTTTGTACAGTGTTTTTTTGTTTTTAGGTTCTCGCAAAGGTAAAAAACCTTCTAGGACTTCAAAATAACTAATAACATCCTCGGCCAGAATGCCGTCTTGCTTGGGCGTAAATTTATTAAAATATAGATTTTCTTTTGCCAATGTTTTTGCATATTGACAACCTTCAATAATCCCCCGTCTTAATCTTGAATACGGATTCTCGAAACGCTCTTTTACCCATTGCCGAACGTCGGCGTCTGATTTTTGATAAATTTTTGGCAAGACTATTTTGGCAGTTTTAAATGCCTCTTGAATGGTTTTGGTATTTTCGCCGTGATTGGAACAGAATAAAATATGTTGCTTGGGAAAGCCTAATTCAACAACTAGCTTGGTATACAAATAAAAACCGGCTATTTTCTTTAATTCATTGCAAGCGGTTTGCCGTTCACCTTCATCAATTTGTTTATCTTCATTGACTTGATAACCTTCAAAATCTTTTAAAACTTCAAGCACTTCATTATTGATGCCATCGATGCCATAAGCTGGCAAATCAATATCCAGAATAATGTAATCGATTTTATCTAAATGACCTTTGATAAAACCCAAGCCGTCTTGAAAGTTTAATTCAACAAAAACACCCTGATCTCTAAAACCTTTTTTGATTGCTCGTTTGTCTTCAGCAAATAAGGTTTCATTCAGAATCCCGCCAAATACATAAGAGGCCGTTACTTTGGGCTCGTTTTCAAAATCCTCTATCCACAAAAAATAACTCATTGCTTATTTCCCTGGCTGTTGCTTAATAATTGGGTGGCAATCCCAAACTCGAGTACAAAATCATCTTTGGCTTTGGGTTTGGTAAACTGGCTACCGGTTTTACGTGCCAATGCCGATAAGAAAGTATGTCCTTTACCACTGCCTTTTAGTTTACTGCGTTCATTGCTGATACTGGGGTTGCGGCAACTCAAGACTTGATAACCTTCCAGCTCAGACCACGATAAATAGACGGGTTGCTGTGAAACGGAAGAGTAGTATTTAAACGCATTCACCAAAATCTCATTCAGCAATATGGTTAAAAACGATTCGGTGATGCCGTATTCACGAAATTGTATCGTGCTTGATGCAAAGCCTTGTACTTCCAGCTTGAAAAAACGCAGTGCAAGCCAATCCAAACGCTGTTGCAGAGTCGGCGATTCATTAAGCAATTGGGCAAAGCTCCGCTCCCACTCGACTTGAAGTTGCTGCTCCAGTTCAAAATAATCTTCATTCCATTGCTTATCGCTGACATCGGTTGGACAAAGCTTATGTGCTTTGGCATAGCGTAAATAATGCTGCTGAATTTTTTCGCTAGCCGATACCGAAAGCAAGTGCAGCAAAATCATATCCAGAGTTTTAGCCAACACGTTCATCAAATTGCCGTTACCTTGATTATCCTGTGTCAATTTTTCTTGTAGGCTATCGGCGTCAGTTGAAATGATACTAAAAATATCCAGCAAACCCCGCATGGTTTGCGCGGCTTGAATATACAACTTAGGTTGCTGTTCGTGACTGGTGTTGTAAATAATCGCATCCAGCGGACTGCGAAACTTGTGGGCGAACATGGCTATGGTTTCTTCGAGTTCGCGTTCAGCAGCAATTACTTTGTTTTTTGCATACATAGAGCTTTGAGAAACATTGTCCAGCGTATCAATCAACCAGTTGATATTTAATTGAACGTTCTCATAAACCCGATTTTTTTTATATTCTTCGTCCTCAACAAAATCAATATCACTTCTGGAATTATGAAGTAAATCCAGATATTTTTCCCCGTAATTATCTAGTTCCGTCAATAGCTGTTGCGAATTCGCTCTAATTTCTTCCAGCTTTTTTGTATACCAGCTAATATCGTTTTCAAAGCCATTAATAAAAATCGATCTCAAATAAGGTGCGTGCGATTTTTTATAACCCTTCGAATATGCAGTCTTATAGTATTCATAAGCAAGCTTGTGATCTTGTTTTGCCCCAGAACCCATTTCATAAATTCTGCCAAGTAGGCAAAATCCCTCGGCAAAATTTGACTCTTTCGATTTAACAGCATAGTGAAATCCTTGAGAAAAATTGGACTCATCAAAACACAACTGAGCAAAAGGATAATAAGCGACTTCAAAACCGGATTCAGCTGCTTTTTTTAACCATACGAATGCCTGCTTAGCATCAGTTTCATTGTGTTCAAACGGAATATCAACTACTTCCTGATCAACGCTAAGCCCCAAAAAAGCGGCGACTTCATATTTTGCGTAGCGTTCATCTATTAGCTCCATTTTCTCTCTGGTGTCCTTAGGCAAATAAAACCAGGCCAAGATAAATTGCGCTTCTGCGCTGGTTTCGGCCAGTTTTTGCAATTGATCCAAATCTTCGGGCAGCGTCATGATGTGTTTCCTGTTGTTTTCTGGAAGGCTATTTACGTTCAATGTTCGCGCAATCAGCGATCAACAACCTCGATTTTCACAGGCATATTTAACGCTTTGCCGATTTCTTTCAATACCGTGTTTGCACTGTGTTTGTTGACATGGGTGGTAATGTACCAGCCATTACAAGGTCTTTGCGCTTGATAGCCGTGTGACGGGTGTCTGGCGATCAGTGGAATCGAGGTGATCACCTTATTCATTCTTGCCACGCGGTCCAGACCAAATACTTTTAGCGTCTCGACAAAAGTTTCGGCGATGGTTGGTTCCTCAATGATTCTTCCTGCCACGATAACGCGTAAACGGCCACCCGATTTCCGTGTGCGTTTTTTGTTGCGTTTGTGAAATGGCTTTTCTACCGGTTGGGTTTGCGGTTTGTTCACGAAGTTGCCCAGGCAGTTTCTGAGTTCCATCTCCAAAGCCTGCAAGCGCCGGCAGTCCTCGATATTGGCGGTAACCAGTGAAAAGTTGCCGGCCTTACCGGCTTCGGCAATTGTCATTTTCAAATCGTCGCTGGCTTGACCGATAACGGTAAACAGTTGGTTGAATTGCTGATTGACGCTTTCTGGCAATCTGTTCATGGTGATGTTCTCCAAGGCTTGTTCGGTTGAACGGCTCTTGTTAATGCCGCATCTAAAATTCATAATCGATAACAATCTATTGCCGGAGTTGACGTGGTTACCTGATAACCATTCCCCGGCTTCTCAACTTGGGACGTAGTATCGTGACAATCGATCCGTTTGTAATGGGAGAACTGAGGGAATTTTTTGAGGCACTGTTAATGGCGAACGAATCTGACCTTTGCGTAGGCGTGAGTTTTATCAGCGGCAAGCCTAAAAAAAGTCTGAAGGCTTGAAATCGGTATCGAAGCATGAACAGCATATGGTTGCTTTCAGTGGCGCTGATTTGGCTATTGTAACAGTCGTAAAAGTCGTCTTAATAGTGGGCGTCACCCCGGCAGGGATTGCCGGGGTCCAGAAGCCATGGATGGCGCTGGACTTTCACATCCTTGTGACCTGGATTCCGGCAATCCATGCCGGAATGACGGTGTTGATTTACTTTCAACTACTCACGCGAACATAGCCTTTTTTAACCATGGTCCACGTATCGTGATCGGCACTGCTGATGTGTAATTTGTAGTCGAGCATCACACCGGAAGAGCGCATTACAGCCTTTTCCGGGGAAACCTTATCTCAAAGTCCTGGTTTAAAGGGTATAAGCAATTTGAAGAATGACGTTTCGCGTGTTGTTGCTCCAGGTCAGTTCATGGATGTCAAACTCATTGGCACATTGACTGTCATCGTCGGCTATTTTGATGCCCAGTTTATTGAGCTTGTAATGGGTTTTTTCGATCCGCAGCAGGTTGGCAGGGTTTGCCAGAAGTTCAAGCAGTGTCTTGAGATAGACATCCGGATTGGCCAGACTTTTAACCCGCGATTCGAAAGAGTTATCGCCTGGATTGAGAGCTTGCTCGGCAATTCGTGATGACATCTCCTGCTTGACTAGAGTGACTATGCTATCAAACAAATACTTCTTTAGTGCCGAGTTCAGTTCTTCCACTCCGGCGCAAGGCTCACGCAGTTTATGCGAAGAAAAATTAACTGCCTGCTGTGATATTTCGCGAACCAGCATATCGCCCACCATGCCTGAGCCCAGCTTCGATTTTTCACTTTTGCAAGCCGTTAACAAGGCATAAACGACCGGAACCTGCTGCTGTGAATTGTCGCGTAAATAGGCGCTTACTTCGGGACAGGTTTCAAACAGTCTATCGATGTCATCAGTGTTAACGAACAGCGAATTGACGAGCGGGTCAGTTCGAAACGTATCTGGATTTAAGTCAATCGGTTGTGGAATCTGTGCGGCGACCTGAAGTATGTGTTGGTAAAGCGTACAAACAGACTGTTCTAATTTTTCAGAGTAATCCTTCACCGCCCGCATCTTGCCGTTTACAGTATCAATGAAATTTTCAAGGATCTGTTTTTCTTCATTGCTTTGTAGCCGCGCGTTCTTACGTTGGTTGCTCAAGTTGCCAACGAGTCCTTGCAGATGATGGATCTGGTCGTCGAAAAACGATCTAAGATTAGACGCTTCGTATGTTCGTCTTGCATCGTTCATAACCGCCTCATTCGAAGTGATTGAAAAGTGAACAGTTCTTGCCGGATGACAGGATAAATGATACTACCCGAAGACCCGGTTGAACAGTGTCAAATCCAGTATTAATCACTTCTGAGCCGAAAGTAAAAGGAATCATCTTTTCGCCAATTGACACCGCATTCGTCAATACGAAAGCCTGCAGTTACGGTAATGCGTTAGTCGGTTGGACTGGGGGCTAAATTTAAGCCGAAATCAGCCAAGTGTTATAAAAACAGGTTAACTTACGATGCTTTTTAACGCATCATCGACTTTTTCCAGCCAGACAAAATTCAGCTGATTTCTGACCGCTTCGGGTATTTCCTGGAAATCGCGTTGATTACGTGCCGGTAACATGACCGTTTTGATCCCGGCTCTGGCTGCGGCAATGACTTTTTCTTTGATGCCGCCGACCGGGAGAACCAGACCGCGCAGGCTGATTTCTCCGGTCATGGCGAGGTCACTTTGAACAATCCGATCTGAAAGTGCCGAGTAAAGTGCGGTGAACATTGCGACTCCGGCGCTGGGGCCATCTTTGGGAATGGCGCCGGCCGGCACGTGAACATGAATGTCGTTTTTTTCGAAGATGTCAGGATTTAAATTCAGCGTGGCTGCGTGCGATTTGACCAGGCTCAACGCGGCCTGGGCGCTTTCTTTCATCACGTCGCCGAGTTGGCCGGTGAGAATGAGCTTGCCGCTGCCGGGTACTTTGGTGGCTTCAATAAACAGGATGTCGCCGCCTACGGGCGTCCATGCCAAGCCTGTTGCAACGCCTGGAACACTGGTGCGCATAGCAACTTCTCTGTCAAATTTTCTGGGCCCCAAGATTTCGGGAATATGCTCGGCTTCAATATTTTCATTTAGCACGAGTCCCTCAGCGATACGCATCGCTACCCGGCGAAAGACGGTGCCGATCTCGCGTTCCAGGTTTCTGCAACCGGCTTCTCGGGTGTAGTCCTGAATGATGGTCTCTATTGCGGCGTCGCTGATGCTGCATTGTTCGGCTTTCAGACCGTTCGTTTCCAGTTGCCTGCCCACCAGGTAACGCCGCGCTATCTGGGCTTTTTCATCCAGGGTATAACCGGTTAATTCGATCACTTCCATACGGTCGCGTAACGGGATGGGGATGTTGTCCAGCACGTTGGCGGTGCCGATAAACATGACATGGCTCAGGTCAAACGCAACACCCAGATAATTATCGCGGAACGTTGAGTTTTGCTCCGGATCAAGCACTTCCAGTAAAGCCGAAGACGGATCACCCTGGATGCCGGAACCGAGTTTATCCATTTCATCCAGCATAAATACCGGGTTATTGGTACCCGCTTTACGAATTGATTGAATAATATTGCCCGGTAATGCGCCTATGTAGGTGCGGCGATGGCCCCGGATTTCGGCTTCATCGTGGACGCCCCCGAGACTGGCTCTAACAAATTCGCGTCCGCTCGCCCTTGCAATACTGCGGCCCAATGATGTTTTACCGACGCCGGGAGGCCCTGTAAAACAGAGAATCGGACTTTTTCCGTTGGGATTTAACTTGCGAACAGCCAAGAACTCCAGGATACGTTGTTTGATTTTATCCAGGCCATAATGATCGGAATTAAGAATGTCTCTTGCTTTTGCAATATCAATGACGCCCGGACTGGCTTTTGACCAGGGCAATTCGGTCAGCCAGTCAAGATAAGTGCGCACCATTGAATATTCGCCACTGGCATCCGACATATGCTGTAAACGGCTCAGTTCCTTGCGGGCTTGTTTTTCAGCTTCTTCAGGCATGTCGGCTGCAGTGATGGCCTTACTGATTTCTTCAATTTCGGCGGAATTTTCCTCACCTTCACCCAATTCTTTCTGAATGGCCTTCATTTGTTCGCGTAGCATAAACTCGCGTTGCTTTTGGCCCATGCTTTCCTGGGTTTGTTCATTGATCTGGTTCGAGAGTTTTAATACCTCGATACGGTAATTGAGTAATTCCAGAATTTTGTCAAAGCGTTGCTGGATATCAAACAACGCCAGAATTTCCTGCTTATCTTCTGCTTTTTCAATCAGATAACTGGCAATCAAATCGGCCAATAGAGACGGATTTGTCATAGACTGAATGGCATTAACCACCTCCATAGCCGATTGCCGGGTCAGATTGAGTACTTCGATGGCCTTTTCTTTGACCGTAATGACGCGTGCGTCAATATCCCGCGAGCTGCCTTCAGGTTCTTCATAGAGTTCAACGTGAGCGGCCAGAAAAGGATAATCAGGAATGAATGACTTGACGCGAAAGCGTTGAGTACCTTGGCAAGCAACATGATGCGTGCCGTCAGGAATGGCAATGTAGCGCAGTATTTCCGCCGTAGTCCCTGTCGTGAAAAGGTCATCCGGTTTTGGATCGATGTCATTGTTATCGCGCTGCATCAGTAAACCGATCGGCTTTTCCAAGCGGATAGCCTGTTGCAAGGCTTCTACGGAGAGTTTGCGGCCAATCACCAGCGGCATAACTACTTGAGGAAAAAGAACGGTAGCGCGGACAGGGACAATGATGAGTGCATCGTCAGGGAGCCTTGGAAGTTGTGGTAAATCCTTCGGCAATGTTTTCGTTAGGGCATTTTCCGAGGCCTCTTTCGTACCTGACAACAGTTTTTTAAGGTCCTGGATGGTCATAGGATTCCTTTACATTTTTTGTAGTGAGATCAATAAACAACCGTTTAAAAATTCACGGTTACCGATTTCAAAATGTCCTGCAGGCAGGTCAATAATACGTTCGAACCGGCCGTAGGGGATTTCGAGTCGTCTTATGTCAGTCTCTGCGCTGACCGGAAGATGGCGTTTGCCACTCACTATCAGATGGTCTTTTTCAAGCAGGACTTTTACCTGTTCCGGATTAACGCCGGGGAGGGCGATCATGATCTTGAAGTCATGCCGGGTTTCATAAATATCGACAGGCGGCTCCCACGACGGCGGTCTGGACTTCATCTCGCTGGGTCTAAAGAACTGTCGGTGCAAGCGGTCTGCCCTATCTATCATTGCACAGGCTTCCGCCCACATCCAGGATTCAAGATCACGAGTTGGCATAAGATCGTCCGGTTTTTCGGGTTAAAGGTAGCGAGGTAAGTCGATCGGCTTAGGTGTATTACTTTAAAACTTTAAAGTCGTTCCGGATAGCCTGAATTTTAGCTTGATAAATTTCAGCATCTTGGATTCAAATTTGATGAGTCCTATAGCTATTTTCGTTGCAAATATTCCCCCGACACGGCTGTTTGCCGGGCGATTGTTTCAACCCCGGATTGTGTTGATCATACGCTTAATATTATCTTGATTGGAAGTTTGAGCGAGATAGTAATCTGACCGGCTTTTGTCTTTCTTCGCCCGACATAGATTCAATTAAAAGGATTTAAAGATTTTCCAGCAAAGTGAGTGGTTTTACGTTTTGCAAAAAGGGGGCTTCTTTCTTTTTGAGTTTTATAGGGGGATATTGGACTTTGACTTAGCCAAAAAAAGACTCTTGCCTTCTCGGGAAGAGTCTTTTTTGCAACAGGATTAATTCTACTTTGTCAGATTAGAAAAAAGACCGTCATACCCCCCGGGAAGTGGGTATCCAATGCCATGGATGGCGAGCTTCGAACCCTCCATCGAGCCTGGATTTCGGCAATCCATGCCGGAATGACGACCTTCGGTCATGTGAAACCTGAAATCTTACAAAGTAGAA
>JAGXSU010000194.1 GCA_018333785.1 Methylomicrobium sp.
GTTTAGAGCCGGTAATGTCCGGATTAAAGCGGTCAACGGTCAAAACGGTAGTGTTTTAACTGCATCTCAAATTAATGCGCACAAAGTGATGGCTGACGGAACTGATGTTTTTGTCAGCAGTGCCAACACTGATCAAAATGGTTTGGCTGACTTTGCTCTGCCCGATTTAGGCAATGCACAGGCTTATGTCTTTAAAGCTAAAAACAGTTTCGATAACAGCTGGAAAACCAGTGCCCCTATCAATCAAGGCGGCTTGACGACCTTTGTGGTGGGTAACCAGTTGCTCAACGTGACGGTGACTGACGGTATCAGCAATACAGCTTTGATGAATCAGGCTGTCACTGTTTTGCGGCGCGAAACTGATGGCAGCCTGAAGGGTTTGCGTACTGAATCTACCGATGTTAATGGTAAATTGAGTCTCGATTTGCCGGGCCTGGGTAGCGACTCAGTATATGTGTTGAGGACTCAACAACTTTTTGGATCTGGTACGGTGGATTCCGGTGAAATAGCCACTACTGGAACTATGGAGTTCAGAGTTGGTAACTTGCTGGTTAAGGTGATTAATGGTGCTACTAATCAACCATTAGTTGGTCAGGACATTACAGTTATGGAGGAGTCTGTCGGTGGCAGTTTAACTTGGTTTGCTCGTGTACCGACTGATCAAAATGGCGGTATTCCTCTTCATTTGCCGGGATTGGGGCAAGGCCGTAAATATATTCTGAGGGCTCAGACCCCACTTGATCAGCGTTCAATAAGCAGTGATTTAATCGTTAATACCGGTAAATTTAATTTTACTGTGGGTAATCAGTTGTTAAATGTTACTGTGCTGAATGCTCTTGATGGTAAGCCTTTAGCCAATAAAGAAGTGACTGCTTTTGAGCGGCTGCCGGATCAGACATTACGTTGGTTTCAACGAAAAAATACGGATGCACAGGGCAGGATAGATTTCGACTTGACTGGTTTGGGGCAGGGTTCCAGCTATGTTTTGAAAGCCAATCCTTACGGTAACTGGATTGAAAGCAAAGACCTCGATAAAACCGGTTCCTTCCAATTATTGGCAGGCCCTGTTGCGGTTAAATTGCATAAAGCTGAAACCGGTGAGGTGATGTCCGGGCAAAGTCTGACGTTGTTTGAAAAAGGTGCTGATGGTCGATTAATTTGGCGTTCGACTTTAGTTACCGATAGTGCGGGTGTCGTGCGTTTCGATCCTGTTGGTTTGGGCGATGGCCGCCTATTTGTGGTCAGGGCGACCAATTTATTCGGAAATGCTAAAAATCACTACAGCCGGTGGATTGCCCAAAAAGGCTGGGTAGACTTTGCTGTTGATAAGGATGATTCGGATAAGTTGGATGATGAGCCTCCGGTTTTTGTGGCTTTTAATCCCTCCGGAAACGCCAAACTATCCGATAAAGGCTTTCAGCTGACTATGCGGGTAACCGATAATCAGGACGTTGACAGGGTTGAGATTAAGGTAACTGATCCGGTTGCCGGTGCTTTCTCCGGTGTGGCGGGACTGGTTAAAGGTGAATGGCAGTTCACTGTTAACGATGCGATGTTGACAGCCGGGCAACTTGTAACCGTTAAAGCAACCGCTTTTGATAAAGTGGGTAATCAGTCTGAAATAGCCAAAACATACTCGATTATCGATGATAAAGAAGCGCCTTCTATTGTGATTTCATCTCACGGAGATGAAGATCAAGTTGATGAGCATGGCTTGGCCTTGCTCGGAAGCGTTTTTGACAATACTGGGGTAAAAACATTAAAAGCGACTGTGATTGATGCGGGTAAGGGAGTTATTGAAAACAATAAATTACTTGAACTGGGAGAAAATGGCGGCTGGGGACTTGCCGTCAGAGGTTTGACCCGTAATGGCACGGTTAATCTTGAACTGGTTGCTGAGGATTGGGCGGGTAATAAAACGCATAAAACGCTGGTCTTAAACGTAATGACCGAATCGGTCAGTGCTATTCAATTACTGAACCGGATAACCTTCGGGGCAACGCCTGAATTGTTAAAGGAGATTAGAGATTCTGGGTCTGCGGCCTTTATTCATAAGCAATTACACCCTGAGTTAATCGATGATACTGAATTCGAGGCTTATCTGAATAATTTGCTGGATAAAGAGGCAATAGATACGCTTAAACTTCAATATGCTCAGATTGTCCGGCCCAACTTCAGTAAAAGGCAGTTTTTGGAGGTGATGACTTGGTTTTGGGATAATCATTTCAATACTGATCGGACAAAAACAGCTAATGATTATGAAGTCGCTGAGAATAACGGATTCAGAAAGCATGCTTTAGGCAGATTTAGAGACTTATTGGAAGTAAGTGCTAAAAGTCCAGCGATGTTGATTTATCTGGATAATCAACAAAGTAATAAATTGGCGCCTAATGAAAACTACGCTAGAGAACTATTAGAACTGCATACTTTGGGCGTTGATAACGGTTACAGCGGAAAAGATATTGCTGAAGTGGCCAGAGTATTTACCGGCTGGCACGTTTCTAATCGTAACTTTATGTTCGCTACTTGGAATCATGACAATGGTGGAAAAGTAGTCTTAGGCAACACAATTCATGCGGGGTCGGGATTGGCTGGTGGTGAACAAGTATTGGATATATTGGCGTCTCATCAAGGTACAGCAAGACACATATGCACTAAATTGCTTAAGTTACTGGTTTCCGATCAACCTTCCTCGGCCAGCATAGCGTCCTGCGCCAAAGACTTTGTTACCTACGCAGATGACGAAGATCAAATTGCACAGGTCTTGGAGGGTATCTTAACGTCTACCGCCTTTTCCGATTCCAGTAATTTTCATAACAAAGTGAAAATTCCACTGGAGTTCGTGGCGGGTTTATTCAGACAGTTGCCCCTAACCCTTTCTGTTGAAAATACCCGTGTTCAGTTAAGAGAAATGGGCATGGATTTGTTTTTTTACCCTCTACCTACCGGTTTGGCTGAAGAGGCGGATCGTTGGGTGAATTCCGGACAATTAATGCAGCGCTGGCAGTTTGCGGGACAAGCCATGATGAATGCGCCTGCTACTTGGCGGAATTATTGGGAAAATCCAGCGCAGTTCTTTATCGAACAAGGTATAGAAACGGCAGAAGGGGTATTGGGTTATTTGTTTGAGTTGACGCTAAGTCACGATTATTCAAATACAGAGAAAGAGGCCGCGATGGCGATATTGACTGGTAACGGTACTGAGAAGTTTTATATTCGTGACGAAAGTGCCGATGTCAAAATTCGTAAAGTACTAGCATTAGTGCTGAATTACCCAGCCTACCAATTGCAATAAAGAGGAATACGATCATGAAAAGAAGACACTTTTTACGTAATTTGGCGGCTATGCCGGTGCTGGGTCGGAGTCTGTTATCTGGTGGCGCACTTTTGTCCAGCTTTAAAAACGCTTATGCGACCTCGGGCAAGACCTTGGTGGTTATTTTTCAGCGGGGCGGGTGCGATGGGCTTAATGTCGTTGTTCCGCACGGTGAAGATGAGTATTACCGGCTTAGACCTGACATTGCAATCGCCAGACCCGGAAAGGGAGCTGGTGCTGCATTAGATTTGGACGGTTTTATGGGCTTGCATCCTGCGATGGCGCCTTTGTATGCTATTTACCAGCAAGGTCATATGGCAGTCATGCCCGCTGTTCATTACGATGATGCCAACCGCTCGCACTTTGTCAGTCAGGATTTTATCGAGAGCGGAATAGGAGGCATGCGAACTGCTGATGGCTGGTTAAACCGACATTTGTCGAGTAAAAGCCAGGATGCGGAGGTTCGTGCAGTTAGTTTCGGAACGTTGGCGCATGCTTTAAAAGGGAATACACCGGTAACTACGATTGATAGCTTGGCTAAATTAGGCGCGGGAATGGATGATGAAATGCTTAATAGACTTACAGCCATTTATCAACAGCCGGTCAGTTCATTGTTAAAACAACGTTTATTGTTAAAGAAGCACGGTGAGTTGGCCATTGATAATTTGGTTACATTAGACCCCTATAGCAAACAAGCCTACTCGCCTGAAAATGGTGCGGTTTATCCTGATACGGAGTATGGAAGGCAGTTAAGAGATGTTGCGCGATTAGTCAAAGCCGGTGCAGGGCTTGAAATAGCAGCAGTCAATATAGGCGGCTGGGATAATCATTCAGGACAAGGAGGTGCGCAAGGAACGCAAGCCAGTAGATTAAGCGAGTTTTCCGGAGGTATTGCAGCCCTTTACCGCGATTTGGGTACGGCTTATATGAACGACGTCGTTATATTGACCATGACAGAATTCGGCAGAACGGCTCAGCAGAATGCCAGTAAAGGAACCGATCACGGTAACGCTTCAAGCTGGTTTGTTATAGGCAATCAGGTAAGCGGTGGAATTTATGGCGATTGGCCTGGGTTGTTACCTGAGCAATTGTATTTAGGACGTTACCTTGCTCATTCGATCAATTTCACTGATATTTTTGGTGAACTTTTAGCCAGGCACTTAAATAACGCTTCAGGCCTGGCAACCGTTTTACCTGGAAGCCACTATCAACCGGTTGGTTTTTTAGCTTGATCATCAGGTACTGAATTCAGAAGCGGTAAATGTCAGCGTAGTTGCCGCATGAGTTGAAAATTAATGAACGGTAGTGTCGGTATTTAAACAGACTTCGGCCTGCCAATCCCGGTTTCGGGTATTACGGACTCCAGCGCTCCGTTTTTTTGGCCTTAGCGGCCTTATAAACAGCTTGGCGTTGCTTCAGGATCTCCCGGTATTCACCCGTGTGACGTTGCTCAGGCGTTACAAATTGAATGCCGCTGTGCCGATGCTCTTGGTTGTACCAGTCGACAAAGCCTGTATGGGCTATGGCTTGGCAAGGAGGCTGAAATTTGCGCTTCCAATAACTCAATTGGTGAGCGGACAGCGCCTACTGACGACATTAGCCGGCTTGAGATAAGCCTGAGACTTGCCACTGCGCGATAGAATGCTGCCATTGGATATTCCCTGGATAGTTAACGTTGGAAAAGTCTGAAATGACAAGGATGGGCTGCGAATTACGTCGAGAATTAAGCGCTTACCTTTATTAAATGAGTTTGTCACCAAAAAAAGGGGATCAGGTTTAGACTTTTGCATCATCCATTACAAGGCACAGTGGCATTAAAAGAATGCTGTCTCTCTGTATTTCGTTAGCTTTCATCAAAGACGGTCGAATGTGTCGGTGCATCGAGCAGGCGTTCGGTCCAAAGATCCATTTGATCGAGCGTAGCCGTCCTCAAGCGGCATTGTGTTTCCTCGGGCAACGGTCCGAATCTTTTGGTCAACAGGCGTTGCAATATCGTGGCTTGCCTTCCAGTTGGACTTTTTTCAGACCTTGTTCCATGCCGCGTTTAATGGCATGTTGGTCGACACTGGTAACATAGCGCATTTTATTTTCCCCTTCGATCGTTTCGATTTCTAACCATAGTTTCTGTTCCAGTTCTTCCGGCAAACGCATCATCCAATCGAGAACGGCAAACAGGTCCAGTATTCGCTGCTTATCCCAGCCTTGGCGATACAGCAGACGAACCAGTACCCCCTTGGCTTGATAGCGGGCTTCCGGGTCATGCTTGGTTTGCTGCGTTTGCAGATGGGCGGCCGTGATCAGCGCGAAAGTGGGATCAAAGGAGCCAGGTCTTGTAATGTAGCATTTCTTAGGCTCCCTTCTTTATTGTTACGCCACAGGATAATGATCAAAAATTACGCCAATTTTATCTAACTTGAATTTATGTAAAAAATGTTTATCCCTACATTAATCCAGGTTTGCCGTAAAAAACCGGGTGGCTTCGTGGTGTTGAAAGCGTCTTTATTCAGTCGCGGTTTGTCATCACGGTTTTTTCTCGACTGATGCGGTTCGTACCTCACAGCAACCTACGCGCTGGATTTTTCGGGATTAATAAATGGCATTGTTTATAGCGAGATTTGCTCAACAAGCGCCTCTTTGGATCCCGTCATAAATAACTTCCCTGCATTCGGATTGTATTGAATCGCGCGATTATCATCCCCCTTTTTCAAGGCTATGTTTGCGTTAGTAGTAGGCGTCGTCCCGGCAGGGATTGCTGGGGTCCAGAAGCCATGGATGGCGTTGGGCTTTCACATCCTTGTGACCTCGATTCGCTTACGCGGTCTAACGGCTCCGGCAATCCATGCCGGAATGACGGTGTTGATTTACTTTCAACTACTAACGCGAACATAGCCTTTTTCAAAGGGTGCGTTTTTTGTAGCGGTATCCATATCAACAATCTCAACTTCAAAGTCGATAATCAGCCAATAGGTCAGAACGGGTGTTGTCGCACCATAAACCTGTCTCGACTTCGTCATTCGTCAATACCCAGGTCAGCACTTCCAGCGGATCATCACCCTTTGCCAATCGCTGTGTCTCTTCGCGGAACTGATCGAAAATCCCGGTAAGGGAATCACCACTCCGGTGCCGTCGAGAGGTCTCGATAACACCGGCAACGCGATTGAGCCGCGCCTGCAATAACTGAATCTGCCGTTGTTTGGTCTGCAGAGCCTCTACCAGAACGCTTAGCAGGAGAGCCGAATCGCGCCATTCATCCCGCAATTGCCGCACCTTCTGATTAATCGCTTCAGGCGTCAACGCGCCATCACATAGCTGGTAGGCTACAAACACCCCATGCGCAACGATTACAAACAAAGTCAGCGTTCGAGCGTATTCCTCGCTATAGACCAGTTTGCCATTGGTATCGATGTGTAAAATATCGAAATAGACCGCGATTCTGGAGGTTGCCCCGGCGATCCAGTCACCCGGACGGTACGTCTGCAATATGCAGTCGAATCGTTTGGTCTGAATGTCTAACTCATTGCCATCCAGTTCGATCTTGAGTGAATCAAACATACCCATTAGTACGATCCTCCATTATTGCGCTTGCTTAAGGATGCCTGTTGTCTTCGGTGTGGTCTCTGACTCGATATACAAACCGCCAAGCTGTGCGGGATGGTCAGCAAGGTGTCGGTCTTGAATTTTTTCGCGAACAAAATCGCGCCAATAGTTCATAGTCAAATGCACCAAAATGTACTTACTTTTCTTGAGTTTGGCATAAGTGTTTTTTTAAGGCTATGTTCGCGTTAATAGTGGGAGTCGCCCCGGCAGGGATTGCCGGGGTTGATTTATTTTCAAATACTAACCTTTCATGAACGCTTGCCATCACCCGCGACAAATGAAAGACCGTTGTAGGGCGGATAAGGCGATAGCCGCATCCGCCAAAGCCGTTAAAGGTGGATGCGCTGTCGCTTATCCACCCTACTCATCTGAGCCTCTCAGACTTTCACGGTAACGCGAACATAGCCTTTTTTAATACCTTTCCTGATTATAAAGATCAATCAGCTCAGCCAAAAATCGTCATCTCGGCAGGGGTCGCCGAGATCTAGGTGCCATGGATGGCGTTGGGCTTTCACATCCTTGTGACCTGGATTCGCTTACGCGGTCTAACGGCTCCGGCAATCCATGCCGGAATGACGTTGTTGATTTATTTTCAAATACTAACCTTTCATGAACGCTTGCCATCACCCCGACAAATGAAAGACCGTTGTAGGGCGGATAAGGCGATAGCCGCATCCGCCAAAGCCGTTAAAGGTGGATGCGCTGTCGCTTATCCACCCTACTCATCTGAGCCTCTCAGACTTTCACGGTAACGCGAACATAGCCTTTTTTAATACCTTGCCTGATTATAAAGATCAATCAGCTCAGTCAAAAATTGTCATCTCGGCAAGGATTGCCGGGATCAAGGTTCCATGGATGGAGTTAAGCTTACCGTCCCTGGCACTGGATCCCCGCTCCCGGCGGGGATGACGACTTTGTGTGTAATCTGACAAAGTAGAATTAAGTTCATCATAGCGTTGGCGCAGGTCATCGGTAGTTAGTAGGGATCAAAATTTCAGTGATCATCGAAGACAGCTGAGAGCGAAGGGGCGTCCAGAATACGTTCGACCCAGATATTAATTTGTTCACGGGAAGCTGTGTTCAAGCGAAGCTGCGTTTCCTTGGGCAATGGGCCAAAGCGCTTTATTAATTGACGCTGCAATACGCCGGCTTCGCCTTCAAGCTTGCCTTGCTCTAATCCTTGCTCTAAACCTTGTTCTAAACCTTGCTCTAATCCTTGTTCAAGGCCTCGTTTTGTTGCAAGCCGTTCGATACTGGTGACATATCGCATATTGTTTTCTCCTTCAATCGTTTCAATTTCTAACCACAATTTCTGTTCAAGTGCTTCGGGCAAGCGCATCATCCAATCGAGGACGGCAAAGAGGTCGAGTATACGTTGTTTGTCCCAACTCTGGCGGTAGAGCAGACGGACCAAAGTACGCTTGGCTTGTAAGCGAGCTTCCGGGTCATGCTTGGTTTGCCGTGTTTGTAGATGGGCAGCCGTAACCAAGGCAAAAGGATTGGTATGGGTTTCGAGTGAGTTAATTCGATCAGCATAGTCCAGCAATTTGACAACAGGAAATTGTAATGAGTGCCGGCAGCCCAATACTTCAAAGCTGTAACTGTCCGGTTTCCAGACTGCTTCATTATCAGCCAATACGGCGAGGCTGGCAATGGGACTGTCAAATCGGTCGAACAGCCGGTAGTTATAAGTGAACATGCGTTTCGCAAAATCATGATCGCGCTGTCCCTGAATTTCAATATGTACATATATCCACTGCTTATCGCCGTTGATCAGCATAACTTGCACAAGTGTATCGGCGTAACGTTTACCCAACTCGGCATCGCGCACAATTTTACGTAACTCGGTGTTTTTAAATGTGTGACCTTGGGACCAGTCGACTTGATCATAGGCATCAGGAAAATAAAACGCGATGAATTCCGGAAAGCCATGCTCAAGTATATCTTTCCATGGGCTATCGTATTCGTCGGTTGGCGGTTCTTTTGGTGCGTTGGATTGAGTCATTCAAGTTCAATTGTCGCGATAAAATATGGGGGTAATTTTTTCAGTTAACAATATCATGCATGCGCTTCATCAAAAAATGGCTAAGGATGTGTTTTTTAAATCCGGTAAGGTGGATTCGCCTCCGGGCAATCCGCTATGGCTTTGAAGGCTGCTGGCGTTTTGCTATCGCAAAAAACCCTACCGTTTTTCGCTTTTTACAGCGGGTTGTGTTTTATTGGCTGAATTTATTTCTTGATTATAAAGATCAATCAGCTCAGTCAAAAATCGTTATCTCGCCATGGATGGCGAGCGCCGAACACCTCCTTGTGCACTGGATTCCGGCAATCCATGTCGGGATGACGCCTCACGCGAACAGTGCTTTATTAAATGGGTTTGCTACCAAAAAAAGGGGATCAGGTCTTGACTTTTGCATCATTGATTATAGGGCACAGTGGCATTAAAAAAATGCTGTCTCTCTTTATTTCGTTAGCTGTAGCGGTCTGCAAACATAATCTATAAGACCTGCAAACAGCCTGCAAACGTCACTCAAGGCCCACATTATTTGCAAACAAGAAATATGGGCTATTCCAAATGAAGGCGGTCGTGGGCTATTAAGAAATTTTTAGTTAGTTAGCCTGCCAGTATCAGCCAGACGTCGGCATCAGCTTAAAATTAATTTTCAATTAAAACCGGAATGGGTCGAAAGTTATGTTCGGCACACCAGAAGTTCGTTTATTATCAGAGTCCCTTTTTACACAAACAACTGGACAATTGTGGGTGCGTAATAACGTTGCATACTAAAATCAACGCAAGTTTAAATCTTGATAATGGTGTCGTTATAGAGCGCTACCAAGGGATCGTGGGTCATTAAACGCATTGGCTCTACGAGTGCCTGAGCCACAAGTATGCGATCGAACGGGTCTTGGTGATGTAAAGGCAGTTCTTCGACTGCTATCGCATGTTCCGCCTCAACGGCGAGGAAGCGATAACCAGATTCCTGAAAATAGCGCATCGCGTCTCGGCTAGAAACCGGCATGTCGCCTCGCCCTAACGAATGTTTGATTGCAATTTCCCAGACATTCGCCGCGCTGACCCAAACGGTCGTTTTGGGTGATGCAATTAAATCACGCGCCATTTGTGGCAGTTTTGGGTTGTCAGTGATAGCCCATAGAGCAACGTGAGTATCCATCAGCAAATTCAAGGCTGCACCTCGCCCATGAACAACTGAGCCACTTCGTCGTTATGTGCATCAATGCTGTCCGGCACCACGAACAAGCCTTTTGCAACACCAATCCGTTGCCCAGGCAGTGCAGTATCGATCGGAACAAGCTTAGCAGCCGGGCGGCCATTCCTGGCAATCACGATTTCACGCTCTTGCCCTTGCTCAATGGCCTCTACTAAGCGGGACAGCGAGGACTTGGCTTGTAACATGTTTACAGTTTGCATTACATTCCCCATAAAAACAGCTAGTCTAGTCTAGCTAATCGCGCAAATCAATCAAGACTTCAAATAGGTAATTTTGCCGTTTACTTTCCCTATTCTTGGGTTCGATAAAACGAGCGTTTTATCGAACCCAAGCAAGTTCGCCATGTTTACCTTCAAGTCCTTGATTTTATAGTTCGGTATTGTGGTTTTTAACCCGGTAAGGCGGATTCGCCAACTGGCAATCCGCCATGACTTTGAAGGCTATTGGCGCTTTGCTATCGCGAAAATGCCCTACCGGTTTTCGCTTTTTACAGCGGGTTGTGTTTTGTTGGCTGAAATTATTTCTTGATTATAAAGATCAATCAGCTCAGTCAAAAATCGTTATCTCGCCATGAATGGCAAGGGTCGAACACCTCCTTGTGCCCTGGATTCCGGCAATCCCTGCCGGAAAGACGATTCTGAATTGTGCGTTCATTGAATATGACAAAGTAGAAATAAGCTACCGATAAATCTGCTAGGCCAAGAGCGACTCTAGGCTTTCAGCGGTTAAAATACGTTCAGCCCAGATTTCGAGTTGTTGAATGTCGGCCTGCTCTATTTTTTGCAATGCCCAGGCGGGTAATTCACCGTACTTTAAGCAATAAACGCAGAGCTTCTTTTTTCCATTGTAGTGTCCAATCAGTTAAGCGTTCGGCTAACATGGCATTGACCTCTGTAAGTTCTTGGTATTCGGGAATCGATTATGCTTTAAATTTTACGCGCAATAACCGGTTGAGCCAAATAGCAAAAGAGCGCCGGATCGGTTGATAGATTATTTAGAGCGGCTTTTGAAATGGCCCATTAGCATATTTTTAATGAACGTCATATTATATGTGATATGAATCATAGCCGAATCGTACTGGATACCAACATTATAGTTGCAGCCGCCCGGAGCAAGTAGTGCGGCTCATGGGATGGGCGCATTCCTTCTGGTAGCAGTGAAAACGCACCTGCCGTATCGCCGCCGAAGCGTTCAAGCAACCCAAATGTGTTGCCGGATGAAATCTGTACCGCCTTACTGATGAATTCTAAAACATCGCCTTCCGGCAATAGATTCTCAAAAAAAGCAACAACCGGTTCCCCATGATACGTTTGATCGGAAAGCGGAAGATCACTCGATAGCGGCATTGCGTCCGCGCTTGCCAGCCAGGCAGGCGCATAGACAAAGGACATACCTTTAGCAGTGCTTTCCGAGAGATATCCAACCAACAGATCACCAGCAAAGATATTCAGTTTTTTTTTCATCTGTCGCGCTTCAAAATAACGACATCAAGTCCAAGCAGATCAAGAACCTGCATAACTTTATCGAATTGCACGGTTCCTTTGCCATTCTCAAGCTCACTGAGAAAACGAATACCCATATTCCCAAGTCCAGCAAGATCCGCCTGAGTAAGATTCTGCGATTTTCTGCGCTGAGTGATAATACGCCCCACATCTTCGGCAGACATTACTTTCCCGTCCGGTAGTATTTTGTAATTCATGGGTCTTTAGCCATATAATTTTCCCGTTCGGGAAATATTATAGCCAAAATGAACCGAATTACCAGGGTTTTCCCTATCGGGATTATAATTAGAAATTTGGCATGACTCCTATCAAAAATCCGCTTGGGTTGTAGCTATGTGGCTTTCCAAGGTTGGTAGACCGATCAAACCGCTCATAATCAGCGTCCGCGGAATAGGTATCGGCAAAGCCAGCAATCGCAGCGACTGCGATGACACCTTCTTTGCCTAACCACTGTTGAAGAACGGCGGCGAGCAGCATGACGGTTGAAACAGTCGCAGCGAAGAGCAAGGCTGTCCTGAGACTGAATGGTTGCCCCAGGCTAAGGCCTTGTCCACAATTAACTTGAACATTTTTGAGTAATTGTATAGTTCCATTCGCCATGAAATGATGCTTTAGTCATGTTAAGCATTTCAAGTTCAGCATCACTTATGTATGTTACTGACTAAAAAAAACGCGTCAGTAACATGCGTCAGTAACACATTTTTACGCGCGTCAGTAACGTTTGTTAATGACGCGTTTTTGTTCTAAAAATTGAACCTAAATTGAACCCAAATTGAACCTAATTTAGTACCCATTACGTCAATCTATCGGGCCATCAATCAAAGTCCGAATTATTGATCAATCTTAAAGCTGCACTTGATATTTCACCGGACTGCCGTTGATGATTATTATCGCTGTATGCAATTTCAGTAACGGATTGCTTGGTCGAAATAGATTTCTCTTCAGTCTTCCTGGCTTTTTTGGTTAAACTTCCTTGTTTTTTTTTCACTCCTTTGCTTTTCACCTTTTGGTTCTTTAATTTGGCGGACATACTCAATCATGGCTTTCTCAAGATGGTTTGATGTTTGTTTTCCTCTGCCATCTTCTATTAACGAATCAAACCAATTGATAATCTCTCTGTGGTTCGGGTTTAACTCGTTTAATACCAATCTAATCCGTCTCTTAGCCATAATGAACCACCAGACTAAGTGCCTGATTTTGCCTTCAGGTAAAGGTACATACCCCTGGCTACCGCAAAAAAGTTATCATCCATAAGTTCAGCATGAGGGATTGAATTACGAATCGCTCCAATAAAGTAAGGCGCACCACCCCCGGCAACAAAGACACGCATGTTATTGGCGTTATCCCAGCACCGGTAGATTTCTTTGATAATCGGCTCAGCAATCAGTATGGCTATTTCAGCAGCAATTCCCATTTTAAAACCTTACGTTTTTCTAGGTATTTGATTTTCTCCATAGAGCATGAACCGCATCAAATGCTGCCAATTATCAAAAGGCATAAATTGAAGTAAG
>JAGXSU010000195.1 GCA_018333785.1 Methylomicrobium sp.
GGGCACTGCTGATTTGGATTGGTTGGATTGGCTACGGGAACTACACCGAGGCAGCGTGTTGGGCCTGCCCGGGAAAATCGCCGCCAGCGCGGCCGGACTGGGGACGTTACTCCTTTGGCTGATGGGGTTGTGGCTATGGTGCAGACACACCATGACAGCAAAACTGCATCGGCGCGGCGCAAGCACTTATGTCAAAACCATCAGAATTCATCGAAAGGCCGGATTATTACTGGGCGGCCCCATCACCGGTCTGGCCTTGCTGGGAGCGCTGCTCAACTTTGCTGGGCCATTGATGCAATGGCTTGACCCGCCGCCAGCAATTGTGACGCCAATTTCCACGCAGCAGCTAATGACGTTATCGCTGCCCAGACTGGTCGATGCAGCGGTTAATGGTTACCACGACTCTCCGTTGGAGCGCATCTACTTTCCGGCCACCGCGAGCCAGCCGTGGCGTTTTCGCTTCCTGGACGGAAGCTGGGGATTCGTGGACGGTCAAAATGGAACACTGCTTAGACTCAAAACGCCATCCTCTCATTGGACTATGCTGCTCTATCCTCTGCATAGCGGCAAATTACCGGGCATATACGGCCATTGGCTGCTAGTTCTTTTCGGCTCCGCCCTGTTTTTTCTGGTTGGCAGCGGCTTATACCATGGCTGGCGCATTATCAAGCCGCGCTGATACCCAGTATTAGAATTGTTCAAAAGGCATTTCAACAAACTTTAACCGATGCCAATTTCTTTTCTTCAGCAGAACTTTATCTTGAACGTCTTGAAGGTAAACCCCGATTAAAAGGCAAGTCAACGGTAAAGCAAATACGAGCAGGACAAATATTATTATCAGCCCTGTTGTATGGCGGCTTAATCGATTTGAAATCGCTACGATTGTTACCTTCACATGTTGCGTTATGCCAAGTAACCAAAGATATTTACCGGATCGCTTTAATGGCTAAGGTGACCGTCCATCTGGAACCAAGGGAAGTGTAATGGTCAACTAAAACAGGATACTTTCTTAGGCAGACTTTCTATGGAATTCCCGCTCAAATTCCAGCGGGGATTGATAGCCTAATTTTGAGTGCGCGCGTCTACCATTATAATAAAGCAAAATAATGCCCTATGGGTGACATTATGAATTCTCGAATTATTGGCTTTTGGGCTGCTTCTTGACAGGGTATTCTTCTTGCGATCTCGCGCTTGGCCGCGACAAGTCTTCGGATAACGAATCTCCCAACGCTTGCAGCCCTCTCAGCTGCTCGCCAATCATTTTTTCCTCGGCTGGTCTAGTGTAGTAGGGTGGGCACCAAAAGTAGGCACTTTAGGCGCTGCTGGAGTTATAACTGAATCTGGTGTATAGCAGCTTGAAGGGAGGTGGCGTCCTCTGCTGAAATAAGATTGTCGAGATTGAATAACAGCAAAAATGAGAGACGCCATGAGCAAAGATAAAGCAAAAAACTGGGAATGTGTAGGGTCATTGAGGATCCTTTGACGGATTTGTTGCGAAGAGGAGCTAAGGCTTTGATTCAGCAGGCGGTTGAAGCCGAGTTGCAAGCGTTCCTGGCGGAATACGCCAAGGTCACTGATTTACGCGGGCGGCAAACCGTCGTCCGTAATGGTTATTTGCCGGAGCGGGAGATCGTCACCGGAGTGGGTAGTGTGGCAGTTAAAGTCCCCAAGGTGCGGGATCGTTCGGGCGGCGGCATTAAATTCAACTCGGCGCTGGTGCCGCCGTACGTGCGCAAAGCGAATCTACGGGTTGAGGCAGCCTTAAACCCCATTCAGTTGTTCGGCGATTTCTCGTATCATTGGGCGTCATACCATGGCCAGGGAACCTGGAATCTGCGCGAAGACTTCTAGCAACCGAAAAGCTTCAGCCATCACGCCGATGGCACCGGTTATATCGCCGCGCTGGGCCTGCGTTACCTGACCGTCTCCGGTTGGGGAATGGAACTGGGCGCCACCTATCAGAACTGGACCACCGATACCGGCAATGACGAAACATTTTTCCACGACAACACCAGCGGCAGCACCCAACTGAACCGGATCAAATGGGAGTCCGCGGGAGGCTACATCGGTCTGCGCTATTTTTTCTGAACGGATTGAATAAATTTGACCGCCTACAGGCGGTAGTTTTAACGTTTATCGCAGACTAATAAATCCTAACCAAAACAAGGATCATAGTGCCGCAAGCTGGGCCTGACTTTTGGCAGCTCCGGCCTGTCAACGTCGCAATCCCCTTCTGCTGATAACTCGCACAACTCATTTTGTCATAGTTTCAGTTTCAACTGTTCATTGATTTGTTACAAGACTCCCAGTTTTGTTTATACCTATCGTACTTCAAATTTTGGCTTTGATGCGACGGAGGTGCCGGGGTTTTTGGTAGAGATTCGACAGTAGGGATGTTGTCGAAAGCCTCCAGGGACGGATTTACGGCACCCTCTGACAAATCCCCCGGCGTCGAAATTTCAAGGTGATGAATATATCAAAACTGAGCGTCCAGGATTTCTCCGCTGGTCGAAATGACAACAAATTAAGCCTCTTGCTGAAAGGCTCTGAACAATAATGAATATTTGTCATTAAATCGTGAGAAACTATCAATATTAATCATATTTAATGGGCTCTACAATGTTGTTTTTTTATTCAACTGACTGGAACGCTAGACATGATTAAGATTCACAACCTGGGTTTTCCCCGCATCGGCGAACACCGCGAACTGAAATTTGCCCTGGAACGCTATTGGCGCAATGAGATCGATCAGGATGAATTATTGAGAGTTGGCGCAGAGATTCGGCAACGCCATTGGCAACTGCAAGCCGGCAGCGGCCTGGATTTGATTCCGGTCGGCGATTTTTCCTATTACGATCAGGTACTGGATACCAGCGTCCTGCTCGGCGTCGTTCCCGAACGATTTGGATCATCAACCGGCCTTGACACCTATTTCAGGATGGCTCGCGGGCAAGCAAGCGATGGTCAGCCCTATCGTGCCTGTGAAATGACCAAATGGTTCGATACCAATTACCATTATCTGGTGCCGGAAGTGGCGGCAGATCAGCAATTTGCGCTATCCGGCAGCAAATTGTTCGATGAATGCCGCGAGCTGCAAGCTCTGGGTTATCAGCCGAAACCCGTTTTGCTGGGGCCATTGACCTGGCTGTGGCTGGCGAAAACGACCAGCGACTTTGATAAGCTCGATTTAGTGGACCGCTTGCTGCCGGTTTATGGGGAAATCCTGCGCCGCCTGGCCGACCAGGGTGTGCAGTGGGTGCAAATCGACGAACCGATCCTGGTGCTGGATTTGCCCACTGCCTGGAAAAATGCGTTTGAAGCCGTTTATAATCAGTTGCAAAGCGCCCCGGTTAAAATGCTGCTGACGACTTATTTCGGGGAACTGGGTGAAAACACTTCTTTAGCTTGCAAGCTCCCTGTTGCAGGGCTGCATGTAGATCTAGTCAGGGCACCGGAACAATTGACGGCGGTGTTGGATAATTTCGCCAACCATAAAGTGCTGTCATTAGGGTTGATTGATGGGCGCAATATCTGGCGCACCGATTTAAGCGCGGCACTCGGCACCATCGCAGTCGCAAGGGAACGCTTTAAAGGCGAGCTTTGGCTCGCGCCTTCCTGTTCTTTGCTGCATGTGCCGATCGATCTGGAACACGAAGCCGCTTTAGACCCGACCCTCAAAT
>JAGXSU010000196.1 GCA_018333785.1 Methylomicrobium sp.
TCTGAGCATCACGATTGATGCGCCCCTGGCTTCCATGGGTTGTGCCGCCCTGCAGAGAAACCGCGTAGTCCCAATCGGCCTCTTTCTGGCCGTATTGCCCCCAGCCTTCGTAGGTATCCTGACTGCCAAAGAAGCCGCCGATAGTGCCGCCCTTTAGTTCTCCACCGGTTTTGGTGATCACATTGATAACCCCGGTAGTTGCGTCGCCCCCATAAAGCATCGATCCCGGACCGCGGATAATTTCGATATGAGCTATATTTTTGACCGGCATGGTCCAGGCAAACGGCTTACCACCAATTGCGGTATTTCTAAGCGGAATGCCATTGACTAACACCAGGACTTGGGTGTTCGCCTCGGAATAGATACCCCGAAATCCAATCACTTGATTGCCCGCCCTGGCATTGCTGACATGAATACCGGGTAGATATTCCAAAATATCCTCTAACCGTCTGGCACCAATAGCCTCAATGTCTTTATCGGAAATGACAGAGGTCACGCTCGGAGAAAGTTTTATTGGCAAAGGGTGGCCGGATGCTATCGAAATCATTTTCTCATTACCGTATATCAACTCCAAGTCATCCATTGCTTGGATGGAATCCGGTAATAAAATGACGATAATTAGCAGTTGCTTTGTCATTTTCATGCCACCCCACCTTTTGCAATTATTTATATTTTCTTACGATATTCTTAAAGCATTGAAAATATGAATAATTGTAGATACAGTTTAGTACATCTACTTGACAATTAGTCTATACAACTGATTTGTACTGCGCAAGCTTTTTTACTTTCAGTTTACTACAGACAGCAGCTTATCAAACCGCGCACACCTCCGGAAAAAGTCATATCACAACAGACCCATACGAACAGCCTTATTTTGATTTTGAATTCTACAGAGCCAAAATCTCGCCAAACGAGGACCCAATAAATTTAGTGCGAACGATTGCCGGTTTGCACTGAAACCTGCCTGGCAATATTCCTCTCCTCCTTCTGTGATTGACACTAAAAACTCTTCACAAATCAAATTAGGGTTTTGAATAGTTTTTCTTAATAAATTAATAAATGATAGCTCTGCAGACTGAATGACAACATTTGATTCAATAAAACACGAGCAAAACTGACCCATTCGGAAGAGAGATATTATGAATAAGCCAACTCTAATTTATCTTCGACCCAAATCAGCTGCTGAATATTTAGGCATAAGTATCGCTACATTCTGGCGCTTAGTCGCTAAAGGAAAAATTCCAACTGCTAAAATAAGCGCTCGCGCGACCGTCTGTAAACGTGAAGATCTTGATGCGCTGATTGACTCTACAATGTAAGGACTCATTATCAGATTCAAACGACTGCCCGCTATTGCCGAACGAATCGGCTTTTTGGCAACATTAACCTGGATAGTATTGAACAAGGCCAGAAATTCCGCATAATAGAAGAAAAAACCTTTAAGTGGCTGAATCCTCTGAACCGGTGCTACAGGTAATCCGACGGCTGCAGTTCGAGCTCTTTGAGGTATTTGACCAACACCAAACTGACTATTCGGTTCTCCCGCAAGATCGTTCCATCTGCTCGGCAGCTGGATGATCGCTTCGCTTTTGATCCGGATTGGCCAGTCGAATGAAAAAGCTCCAGCTGTTATAAATCAGCGCAGTAATCCTAGCCATCGCACGTCAACGCATTAGCTTTTGGATGGTAAAACAGCCTCCGTGGCTTTTCAACTCGTCGAAGTTGTTTTCATCGTCGGCGCGATTCCGGTAGAACCGAACGACGCTCAGATTTCGCCTCCAGTGAAGTCATCAAGACACTGTTTTCGTAGTCATCCACCCAGTCGCAGCCTCGCATGAGCCGATCGAGGGAGCCGCGCCAGCCAGTTTTCACCGCAAGCCTTTGAGCCATTTCCATATCCCGAGCGCGCTTGTTAGGAGGCCATCTGCTTACCGCTCCGGACTTCCACTTCCAGAATCAAGCGCAGAATAGCGATCAGATCGATAAAATAGGTGTGCGACGGGCGTCCCGACTTAGGCAGGTTGCCACCGACTTTTGCACCTTACTGATGCCGGAAACCGTCTTATTCGTGGCAGCACCGCTTCCGGAACCCAGGACTCGACCGACACCGGCGCATAGACACGATCAAGACTCACTGGGGACAAAAGAAAGCTATCCTCTTTCGATCGTTTGCTGAAACTAAACCTCATCGAGTCTACGCTGACCACCGTGCTCATGCCTAAAAAACCGGGATTGATGCCATCACCC
The DNA here is from genome assembly GCA_018333785.1 of Methylomicrobium sp. Lineage (GTDB taxonomy): Bacteria > Pseudomonadota > Gammaproteobacteria > Methylococcales > Methylomonadaceae > Methylicorpusculum. The sequence continues at coordinate 2,248 of JAGXSU010000196.1, forward strand.
CGCAAGGCATTGATGCGCACTTAACGCTGAAGATCGGGGAGTACCGACGCTAAGACGACTCCCACTACATCAGTTTTGATCGGCGCATTAGACTCGTCCACTGTAATGATCACTTGGAGACCTCGTTAAACAAGCCAGTGACTGACATGAAGGTAAACAATAAAAATCGACAACTGACTCAGCGGCGGCACCGCTGCTTGGTGATTCCATTCGACATGAATACGTCCCCCAAAGGTATCGACCACAACAGGCTATTCTCCGGGGTTAAATACTTTCGATTGAGTTTCACCCATTGGCAAAGTCATGATCTCTTGCAGAATTGCCTCACTCTCCCGTAAATTCAATGATTTAGGACAGTTTAACAAGTTTCTAACTGCTCTTTTTAGGTGAAACAGAGACGTTAAAAGTTAGGGAAACGGTAACATATAACAAGTTGCTGAAATCTGGCCCACAATACCCGCGCACCTTCTGACGGTTTCTGCAGCTGATGGAGAAAACAACAAGACATTAGTGCACAGATAGTCACATAATGGAAAATATGAAAGACAGAATCAGGAATGACCTAGAGACAGGCAGACAAAGTGGTCGCGAAACTGATTGCCGAACACGAGGGCAGGAAGTGCGCTTAAAAATGGCACAAATGAATATAAATTGCGTTTTTGCACAAAGCGACATTGAACGCGACATTACTAAAGTTGAAGACCAAAAAAAAGGCCTAGCATTTCTGCTAAGCCCTTATCTTGATTGGCTCCCCCGGACGGGCTCGAACCGCCGACCTAGTGATTAACAGTCACCCGCTCTACCGACTGAGCTACAGGGGAATAACTTTTTTAAAATTGGCGCGCCCGGAGAGATTCGAACTCCCGACCGCTCGGTTCGTAGCCGAGTACTCTATCCAGCTGAGCTACGGGCGCTTAATTTAGCCGCTTATTATCTTTTCTTATTATTTTTTTGTCAAGCTTTATCTTACTAAATTTGGCGGAGAGTGAGGGATTCGAACCCTCGATGGGAGTTAAAGCCCATACTCCCTTAGCAGGGGAGCGCCTTCAGCCTCTCGGCCAACTCTCCAAATTTTTTACTCTTGGGAACCTGTCGACTCTGACTGTTCTTTTTTAATTCTTTCGTATATTTCTTCTCTGTGAACAGAGACTTCTTTTGGTGCGTTTACACCGATGCGAACCTGATTTCCTTTAACCCCAAGAACAGTGACAGTTACTTCATCACCAATCATAAGAGTCTCTCCTACCCGACGAGTCAAGATAAGCATGGCTTCTCCCTTTTGTATTTTAAAATATAGACTGCATTCATGCAGTAACCAACCAAGACGATAATTATATCAGATTAAATAGATAAATAAAGCCTAACTTTCCTGGGGCTTATGCGCTAAGTCGAAAGCCTCGTGCAAAGCCCTCACCCCAAGTTCGAGGTATTTTTCATCTACAACAACTGAAATTTTAATTTCCGATGTGGAAATCATACGAATATTAATATTTTCCTGCGCCAGGGTTTTAAACATGGTACTGGCAATGCCTGCATGAGATCGCATGCCGACCCCTACTATGGATATTTTGACAATCTTATCGTCGCCCGTTACAGCCTTGGCATTAAGTTCACTGCAAATGGAATCCAGTATTTCTTTAGCTTTCGGATAATCGTTTCGATTGACTGTAAAGGTAAAATCCGTCGTTAAGTCGCCCGCAATATTCTGAATAATCATGTCGATTTCAATATTTGCATCGGCGATAGGACCCAGAATTTTAAAGGCTACTCCAGGTAAATCGGGAACACCGGTGATAGTCAGTTTCGCCTCGTCCCGGTTGAATGCGATGCCGGATATTAAAGCTTGTTCCATTTGATCTTCCTCGTAGGTTATAAGGGTCCCGGGACCATCTTGAAATGATGATAAAACTCTCAATGCCACGTTATATTTACCGGCAAATTCAACTGATCTGATTTGAAGCACTTTAGAGCCAAGACTGGCCATTTCCAACATTTCCTCAAACGTAATTTTATCCAATCGGCGGGCATTGGGCACCACCCTGGGATCTGTTGTGTAAACTCCGTCAACATCGGTATAAATATGACATTCATCCGCTTTGAGTGCTGCCGCCAACGCAACCGCTGTTGTGTCAGAACCGCCGCGTCCTAATGTGGTGATATTGTCGTCTTCGTCGACACCTTGAAAGCCAGCGACCACAACGACCCGACCAAAATCAAGATCTTTACGCATACGCGCATCATCAATTTTACGAATTCTAGCTTTGGTGAAACTGCTGTCGGTTAAAATCTTCACCTGACTTCCGGTATATGAACAAGCCGGACACCCCAGATCGTGCAGCGCCATGCTTAACAAGGACATTGTGACTTGTTCGCCAGTCGAGACCAGAACATCCAATTCCCGGGAACTGGGTGACTGCTGTATGTCTTTGGCTAAACCTATCAGTCGATTAGTTTCTCCGCTCATTGCCGAGACAACCACGACCAATTGGTGGCCTTGATCATGTACTTTTTTAACGCGTTCAGCGACCGCTTTGATTCGCTCAACCGAACCGACAGACGTACCGCCAAATTTGTAGACGTATAATGCCATTCTTGATTTTTCCCTGGTTTAAGAACTTAACTGTTGTTCAACCCATTTCGGAATGGCACTTAATGCCTCATCCAAATGTGTGGGGTCATTCCCGCCTGCCTGAGCCATGTCGGGACGACCGCCCCCTTTGCCGCCTACTTTGGAAGCGACTTGATTGACCAGATCTCCGGCTTTGATACGTGACGTTTGATCTGGTGAAACACCGGCAATCAGACTGACTTTACCATCAGCAACAGTCGCAAGCACTACTGCAGAGGAGCCTAATTTATTGCGCAACTGATCGACCATCTCTCGCATGGACTTTGGATCAATGCCATCCAAACGCACTGCCAATACTTTTACACCTTCGATATCGATGGCTTGCGACGATAATTCAGTCCCGGCAGAGCTGGCTAGTTTTGACTTGAGCTTTTCCAGCTCTTTTTCCAGCTGCTTGTATTTTTCAACCAGCTGCTCCACTTTTTCGTAGGCCTTATCTTGTGGTGCTTTCATCAAGCCGGCGATCAGCGATAAGGCTTTCTCTCTGGAGTCCAGCCAATCCATTGCAGATTTTCCGGTAACAGCCTCAATCCGTCTTATTCCCGCAGCCACCCCGGTTTCACTGACTATCTTGAACAAACCAATATCGCCCGAACGATTAACATGGGTACCACCGCACAACTCAACCGAAAAATCACCGATTTTCAAAACCCTTACTTCATCGCCGTATTTTTCGCCAAATAACGCCATTGCTCCTTCCTGCATGGCTGATTCCTTGTCCATCACCTCGGCAATTACCGGATCATTCAAGCGTATATGGTCATTAACCAACTGTTCAATCGTGTTTAACTCACTCTCAGTAACAGGCTCAAAATGAGCAAAGTCAAAACGAAGCCGTTCGGAATTAACCAAAGAACCTTTTTGGACAACGTGTTCACCTAAAGTTTTTCGCAGCGCCGCATGCAGTAAATGTGTAGCCGAATGATTGAGTTCCGTGGCCTTGCGATTATTCATATCGACTTTAGCAAGGCAGGTTTGATTTAAACTCAAGCTACCGGCTATGACGATGCCTCGATGAAGAAACTGATCACCAGCCTGCTTTTGTGTCGTATCAACGCGAAAAACTGAAGTATTGACTTCCAGCAATCCGCAATCACCCGCCTGCCCTCCCGACTCACCGTAAAAAGGCGTTTTATCTAGCACGACAATACCCTCTTCTCCTTCATTAAGAGACTCAACGGCTTGTCCTGACTTGAATAATCCGACGATTTTCGCTTGATCTTCAAGGAGATGATAACCGGTAAACTCGGTAGCCCCTTCGATAGCGATTGCGTTTTTATAATCCGTACCAAAATTGCTGGCGGCTCTTGCCCTATCCCGCTGGGCCGCCATTTCGGTTTCAAACCCGGCATGATCAACGGTTAAATGATTTTCACGCGCAAAATCGGCGGTCAAATCAACAGGAAAACCATAGGTATCGTAAAGTTGAAAAACCACTTCGCCGGGTATCGTAGCGCCCTCTAACTTGGCAACGCAGGCTTCGAGAATCTTCATGCCTTGCTCAAGCGTTTCAGCAAAACGTTCTTCTTCTTTTTTTAGAACGCGCTCAACTTGTTCTCGGGCATTAACCAGTTCGGGGTAGGCTTCGCCCATCACATCAGCCAACGGAGCGACCAGTTTGTAAAAGAAAATATCTCTTATACCCAGGCGGTAACCATGCCGAATGGCTCGTCTTATGATACGGCGCAGTACATAACCCCGCCCTTCATTCGATGGCATCACTCCGTCAGTCACCAGAAACGCGCAGGAGCGGATATGATCGGCTATGACGCGTAACGAGCTGTTAGTCACATCATTGGTCCCGGCCAAGCGCGCTGCTGCCTGGAGTAACTGCTTAAACAAATCAATTTCATAGTTACTGTGGACGTGCTGCATCACTGCCGATATACGCTCCAACCCCATACCGGTATCTACCGAAGGTTTAGGCAAAGGGTGAAGCTGACCGTCTTTATCGCGGTCATATTGCATGAATACGAGATTCCAGATCTCGATATAACGATCGCCTTCTTCATCAGGCGAGCCCGGAGGACCGCCCGGAATACCGTCACCGTGATCATAAAATATTTCACTGCAGGGACCACAAGGACCCACATCACCCATCGCCCAGAAATTATCTTTTGCGCCTATCCTGGAAAATCGTTCAGGATCGACACCTATGTCTTGCAGCCAGATCTTTTCAGCTTCAGGATCTTCCTCGAAAACCGTTATCCAGAGTTTTGAAGCCGGAATGTTCAGCTCTTGGGTTAAAAACTCCCAGGCCAGTTTAATTGCGTCTTCTTTGAAGTAGTCGCCAAAGCTGAAGTTACCCAACATTTCAAAGAAAGTGTGGTGACGGGCCGTATAGCCGACATTTTCCAAATCATTATGTTTACCACCCGCCCGGACACAACGCTGACTGGTGACGGCACGGGTGTAGTCACGGTGTTCGCGTCCTAAAAATACATCCTTGAACTGCACCATACCGGCATTGGTAAAAAGCAGTGTGGGATCGTTACCGGGAACCAAAGAACTGGAAGGTTGAACGGAGTGTCCGCGATTCTGAAAGAAACCCAGAAAGGCAGAGCGCAATTCGGCGCTGGTCATATTTTTCATCATGATAGTGTTTACAAGTCTTGGAACTTATTCAAATCGTATGTTTAATGTCTTAAACAAGGCGCTGACCATGGAACCGGTAAAACCTCGTTGTTGCAAGAAACGGCTGCGTCTAGCCCACTCATTAGGGGTTATAACGGTCTCTTGTGAAAACTTTTTCTCATAAACCTTGGCTATAACATCCATCCAGCTGTCTGCCGTTTCATCAAGCACAGAATCCATGTCAAAATCATCAATACCCGCCTGATTTAACTCATACTCAATTCGCTTGGGCCCATAACCTTTTAAAATGCGCTGCCGAGTAAAACTCTCCGCATAACGTTGTTCATTCAGGTAGTTATCGGCTAGCAATTGCGCAAGCACTTCATTGATCGATGAAAGTTCGAATCCTTTGACTTTCAACTTTCTGATTAACTCCAACACGCTGTGATCTCGTCGTGCAAGCAGTTGCAAACAAATCGCTTTAATCCTTTTTTTTGATTCCATTCAACTTTCTGCGACCAAGTTTTACTTACTCTTCTGTAAGCGTATCGTCCGCAACACTTTCGATCAAACTGACTTTACCAAACGCTTCGTTTCTGATTTTTTCTTCAATTTCCTTGGCTTTATCGGCATGTTCCCTAAAATATTGTTTAGCGTTATCCTTGCCTTGCCCAATCTTTTCATCACCGTAACTGTACCAGGAACCGGCTTTTTGGATAAATCCGTAGGTGACACCGAGATCTACCAGTTCTCCGAAAAATGAGACGCCTTCACCGTAGAGAATTTCAAATTCCGCCTGTTTAAAGGGAGGAGCCACTTTGTTTTTGACGACTTTTACACGGGTTTCGTTGCCGATAACTTCCTCGCCTTTTTTGACCGAGCCTATCCTGCGAATATCCAGGCGCACTGACGCATAAAATTTCAGCGCGTTGCCGCCTGTAGTCGTTTCAGGGTTGCCGAACATCACACCGATTTTCATACGAATTTGATTGATGAAAATGACCAGTGTATTGGATCGTTTGATATTGGCGGTCAGCTTTCTCAATGCCTGGGACATTAAGCGCGCCTGCAATCCCATGTGGGAATCACCCATATCACCCTCTATTTCAGCTTTGGGTGTCAGTGCTGCAACCGAATCAACCACCACGATATCAACAGCGCCGGAGCGTACCAGCATATCCGTTATTTCTAAAGCCTGCTCGCCGGTATCGGGTTGTGAAACCAGCAAATCATCGACATTCACACCAATTTTTTCAGCATAACTGGGATCCAACGCATGTTCAGCATCGACGAATGCTGCTGTGCCACCTAATTTTTGAATTTGGGCAATGACGGATAAGGTCAGCGTTGTTTTCCCGGAAGATTCCGGACCGTAAATCTCAACGATACGGCCTCGAGGCAAACCGCCACACCCCAAAGCAATATCCAAGGTCAAAGAACCGGTGGAGACGACTTGAATATCGCGGGAAGCAGTACTATCTCCCATTCGCATGACAGAGCCTTTACCAAATTGCTTTTCAATTTGTAATAATGCGGCACTCAACGCTTTTTTCTTGTTCTCGTCCATTATGTCCTGCCTTTTAGTCAACCCCAAAAATGGCGTTTATTATGCCATAGGGCATATGTTTAACACAGCTAATATTGCCGGGCAATGCATGATGAAAAGCACGTTAAACAGCCTGCCGCTCAGTATCCGGGCAACGCTTTTTGCTCCGACAAACTGGCAACAAACTGGCTGGCTTCGGCAATTGTCATTTCCATTGCCTGAATCAGTTGAGACATATCCAGGCTGATTTCTATAAATTCATGCTCTATCGCAGAAATAGCCTGAGCATTCAGATTGTGCTTGAGATAAAGGACCTGATCTTTAAATGCCATTAACACCGGTGAGATTTTCGCTTCAGCGCGCTGCATGGCTTTGATCAGTCTTGCATAATGCTGCTGGGATAGTTTAAGTTGCTGGCGGCTGCGGGCTTTTAGCGAACGGTTGGAATATTCATTCAGTTCGCTTTCCCACTCGACAAACAGCGCGTTACTGACTTCTTCAATGGCTTTGATCCGCTGCGTTACCGTATCGGCCTTTGTCTTGCAAAAATCATACTGGCGCTGCAAAAGTCTGTATTTATGTTCAAGCGACGATTCATCCATAACCACAATGGCTTTAAACCGCTCCAAAGCCCCTTCAAAATGAACTTTGGTGTCTTGTAAACTTTCGCAGGCCTGTTCAACCTGACAAACGACGATGTCCCGCTTATGATGCCCCAAAGACTCCCTTGCCTGGTAATAAACTTTCCGTAATTGTCTTTTTAAATAACGGTTTATCAAATTGACTGTTTTTTGAATAAGGTTAATGTCTTCCATTTAGAGTGCATCTTTATTAATGAGGGTAATGCGATAAGCGGTATTTTTTGTAAATTCTATAAAACAAGGGTCGACAATACGCAATCGGGTTAGCTCAGACAGATCCCAACCCGCCGGAATCTCCGCAGATTTAACCAGAATCAATTCGTCCGCATTCACCGCGCCGGCCAGCCAGGCGGCCAAACTGTCCGACGTGACATCCCAACTGGCAGCAATTCCAGCCTGCTCCAGCAATTTAAAATCGGGCCACCAGATCAATCGCTCGCCATTGCCAGCCCTTTCGTTGATTTCTTGTAAACTATCCGCAAACCGGAAGCTACTCATAATCGATTGAAATAACAGCGCCATTTGCTGCATCGCGATAATCGCCATGCGATGGGCTCTAACATCTTCAAATTGCCACCGCTGCTGAGTTTGCCGGACGGTATCGGCAAAGACTCCGCCGCCCGGCACAATAATTAAATCCGAAGGATAATGCTCATCTATTTTCGACAGATAAGCCTTTAAGTTGCTGCAGCGCTCCAGACTACCGCCCACTTTAACAACTTTCACGCGGGTTGCATTTGCTGTAATACATCGAGCAGTGCAGATGCTTTATCGAAACACTCCTGATATTCGTCGGTCATTTCGGAATCATTGACAATACCGCCGCCCGCCCAGAAACGTATCGTTCCCGCTGATTCAATCAAGGTTCGGATGACTATATTGGTGTCCATATTACCATCAAAGCCAATATAGCCGATTGCGCCGCAGTATATTCCTCGCCTATTCGGCTCCAGTTCTTCAATGACTTCCATAGCGCGAATTTTTGGCGCACCGGTGATCGACCCCCCCGGAAAACAGCTTTTAAGTAAATCCAGCGCATGCCTGCCTTCTGCCAATTCACCTGTCACGGTGCTCACCAAATGGTGAACGGTCGCGTAACTTTCAACAGCAAACAATTTAGGTACTTTTACAGAGCCTTTTTTACAGGTTTTACTAATGTCATTCCGCAGCAAATCAACAATCATCACATTTTCAGCGCGGTCTTTATCGCTGTTTTCAAGTAATGCGGCTTGCTCCTGATCTTCGTGAAAGATGGCTCGGCGAGGACGTGTTCCTTTAATCGGCTTGGTTTCAACCCATCTTTCATGCACTTTGAGAAAGCGTTCGGGCGATGAACTCAGAACGGTTGCCTCAGGCGTTTTCATAAAACAGCTGAATGGAGCTGCATTCAATTCTCTGAGTTTGAGATAAGCCATCCACGGCTCACCTTGGCAAGGCGCACAAAACCGTTGCGACAAATTAACCTGATAGCAGTCTCCCTCTTTCAGATAATGTTTGATCCGGTTAAAAGCCTGTTCATAATCGGCTTGATCCATATTAAACGCTACTGGCCCGGTCACCTCAAATTGTTTTTCCGGGCACGTCTCCGGAAATTGACTGAAGCGGGCAACCAGTTCTTCACGTTGTTTTTCAGTCAGATAACCGATCAGCTGACTTTGTTTTTTTTCGTGATCAACCACCACGGCCCAAAGATAAATTCCTACCGCCATTTCGGCAAGATGCTCCTCATCTGTGCTGATCTGCGGCAATTTTTCCAAGCGGCGCGCTAAATCGTAAGCGAAATAACCGATCGCACCACCGTTGAAAGGTATATCCGGTAAAGTTGGCCAATCCAGGGTCAAAGCCTGCTTAACGAGTTCGAAAGGATCTTCATCAGAAAAAACGGTTTCCCCATCTCTTTCAATGGCTGTGACCTGTCCATGCGTCATCAGCGTGCATATCGGCTCGGCCGCGATGATATCAAATCGGCCTTGTTGGACACTCGGAAAACCGCTATCCAGAAACACCGCCCAGGGCTGTCCGGACAAAGGTGCAAAAAGTTGCGCGCTGTCTTCAAAGTAAGGCAGCGGGTGAATGGTTTTTATTGGTGAAGACATTAGATCAACGCTCAATTAACTGTGTTTTTTAGCTTCTTGACAGGAAAGCGATGGCCAACGCAGGCGCGCAGTCAGCCGGACTCAATCCCGATGTTTCGGGCACATTCGGCAGCAAGTCATTAAAATCCATATAAGACATGCCCATATTAACGGCCAGCTGTTTAACCAAAAAGCGTCCCACACCGGCTCCGATCAAGGGCGGGGGTTGCGTCCAGCAAGATCTGGATAATTGCCGCTCACATCCTAATTGAATAGTTCTAATTTGTTCGGACCGGATTGATTGAGCCAACTGAGACCAACTGAATAAAGGCTCATCTTGCCATTCCTGCCCTATCATCCGTGCGAGACGTTTCGCACTTGCCTGTCGGGTTTTCTCTGCACCGTCGGCTGTTTCATATTGATCATGCGCTTCATCCAGTTCTTCTGTGAGTCTGTAAACATCCGCCATCGTAGCAAAGTATTCAGCCATCACACCCACATCATGACCCTTGAAAAAAAACCGGTTGGCAATCGCCATGACCGCAGTGCGAACCACACCGGTATAAATCAACTCACGGGTAATGAGCCTTTCATAATCGGTTAACCCCTGTGCCAGCACCTGTCCATTGGCAAGCGCCAATATATCGGTGGTAGTGCTGCCTATATCGATAAAAAGCCCGTTCCCGCACTGTTTTGCAGCATAATCAGCACTCGCCAACCAGTTAGCAGAAGCAATAGCCTGATAATCCCCTTCGTTGATCGAATCAATGCGCAGAAAGCCCTGTGACCCTGCGTATACACTCAGATCACCCTCAGGCAGCACAGATTTCATGACGTTAAGGATTTGCTCTACACCCTCTGACCGACTTTGAAAACAATCGGCCAACTCACCTGTCATTGTTATTGCATGGCGAGCAGGATGAGGGGGTATTATTTTCAACAATTCATTAACAGCACTTCGCAATTGATCCAGGCCTTTCCATAACGGGCAAGGGTGTTGCAAAACCTGAACAGGTGCACCCTGCCGATCCAACACGACCGCTTTCAGGTGCGCGCCGCCGACATCCCAACCTACCACGTCAATTTGCATTTGTAATCCGGCTGACGGAAACAGTTACAGTTTTATTGTTTTTAGCCACAAGTTCTGGGATTTTTTCATTCATTTGGATGACCGCTCCGGCAATATTAAGTCCTAATGCGTCATAAATACCGGCATAAGACGAAGTCAATCGAGGGTTAATTTCTAAAACATACAGTTGAGAGTCTTGTTCAATCAGGTCTATGCCGACATAACCCCATAACCCCGGAAAAGCATTGGCAATGCGATCGACCAGGTCTTGATGCTCAGCGGTTTGAACATCTGAATTAACGAGACATTTAACTAATTTAAATTGCCCGCTATGAATTTCTATCACTTGCGTATTGACACAAATAAGCCGTGCATTTCCTCCGACAAACAAACAGGAAAAGCTAATTGGCCGACCTTCAATATAGGGTTGAATAATGTATCGTTCCGGAGCATCCAACGCTACTGAAAGCATGCCGTTTTCTGTTAAATAAGTCGCCTCACACCCCATGCCATCAATCGGTTTGATGACGAACCGGCCGGTGGTTGCCAAACGATCTGAAGCATAGCGTTCGGTTGGCACTGTTTTAATGCCATCGGTTACCAGTATTTCCCATGTATTGAACTTATTGGCAGTCACCGCCACAGCCTGCTCGGAAGATGACAACAGTATTTTGCCGTGCGCGTTAATACGCCGAGTCACATTCAGCAGCGTATTATTCATTTCGGGAGCGACTGGCCAAACGGCATCGCAATTAGGCAAAAGGATTTCCATGACCTCAACCCAATCGGGCGCTGCATAAACGGGCACTGTATCAAACCGAGTCAAATCAAAACTTACCGAGGGCAATATTCGAGCATCAAGCATAACAGTGATCTGAACTCCATCCAGCTCAGCAAGATCCCTTAATAAGGCAGTCAGCATTAACAATCCCTCGTTAATCAGATGTTCAGGTACATTTTCAGAACAACAACCTCCACCGGTAATGTATTCAAAAACCAGGAGCTTCATATAGGCCCAATCGAATGCCACTTAAAAAAATAACGGATGATATTGTAACATTCCATTAACATAACCGTTCAGCGAGAAATGACGATAAAGTTAACAAGTCAGTAACACACTATTAATAAATGCTATGCAGATAATACCGGTCATTGATTTAAAAGACGGATGTGTCGTTGCGGCTAAGTACGGTCAAAGAGAGCACTATCAACCCATAAAATCCAGCTTAAGCGCATCCCACGAGGCTTCCATTATCATTGAGGCTTTACTCAAGCTGCATCCTTTTAAGTTATTTTATCTGGCCGATCTTGACGCCATCACCGGCAATGGCTCGCATCAAAAAGAAATTAAAGCCATTCTGCGCCGCTTCCCGCACTCGGTATTTTGGATAGATCAGGGCTATACCTATTTTGAAAGACCTTACAGCGACTTTAAAAACGCTGTCCCGGTCATCGGTTCAGAATCACTTGAGGAGTCGGATTTGACCCGTTTGATTCAGTTGAACGGTAGCTACGTTTTATCCCTGGATCACACTAAAGATAAAAAACTGGGTGCGGCAACTGTATTCGATGACATCCGGTTTTGGCCTGAAACCATTATTATCATGAATCTTAATAAAGTCGGCAGTTTTGAAGGGCCTGATTTTAACCTATTGAAACAATTTAAAATTCACTTTCCAGACAAACAATTTGTCGCTGCAGGTGGCATTCGCAACCTGGCTGATTTAGTGACACTAAAAAAATTGGACATACATCAAGCACTTGTCGCCAGCGCTTTGCATTCCGGCGCTATCGGCAAGAGAGAACTTGAACATCAGGAAAAGTAAACAAACAATTTTTTTCAGGCAAAAAAATACCCCGAAACGGGGTATTTTTTAACCAGACGAAATGAATCGCTTAGTTAGCAGCAAAAGGATGAACAGCCGTTCCTTTAGCAGCAACTACTTCAGCAGCAGTTGGTAAACCGGCAACAGCACGCTCAAGCGCTTCTTTAGTTGCTTTGTAGTTGTACTCTTGAATTTTAGCGTTGTCTTCAGCTAACCAGTGAATGAAAACACCGACTGATACGAACAGGTTGTCTGCTTCGTCAGCTGGGATTGTGCCGTTTTCTACGCAATCAGCAACTGCCATAGCTACGCCGCGTTGTGCTGGTCCAAACATTTGAACAGCTTGTTTAGAACCTTTAATGGTTACTTTATTGAACATAACAGTTGCAGGTTTAACCATCAGGTTAGGTGCAACAACAGCTAATAAGCTTGAAAAGCCGTCTTTGTTATTGGTCAAAGTGTTAGCAAATGCAGTCTCTGCAGCTGAACCGCGTGGGCCAATGATTAAGTCGATGTGTGCAACTTCGTTACCTTCGCCTATTAATGATTCGCCTACGCGCAAGTTTGTAATTTTAGCCATGCTAGTTGTTTCCTTCGGAGAAAAAAAATAAAAAGTTTAAATCAATACAGACATTAGGAAATGTCACGGGTATGTTCAAGTGATCAATTCCGTCTGAAACCTTATCTGAAGTATAAATCACCTACTTGACAAGATCCTCTAAAAATACAGCCATCACCGTAGCTACTGTCAGGTCTGCACTTGTTCCGGGATTGATATGATGTGCTTTTAATTCTTTATCAACTTGATAAAGTAAAGGCAATATATCTTCCGGATCAGTTGCACCCTTCAGGTGCGAATCGATAGTAGCCATTTTCTCTGCCACCCATCCGGTATAACGATCGCCATATTTTCTCTCAATGTGGCTATCAGGATAACGAGCAAGAAGCTTAGTGTATACCGAAACCGCCGCCCAATAATGTGAACCCCATCGAGTTAAGAGCTCATTATAGCTTAAAATACTCAATTCATAAATATCTTTAAAATCTGTTAAATATTGCAAGGCAATTCTGTCCCTTTCACAGGCCAATTTCATTGCATCTGTCAGAGTGACACTAGGCGCAGAATGAACATCCTGTTCACTTGCCTCGCCCAAGCCGCCTGGGGATGCGAGAGCAATGGCCTTAAACACCCAGTCAGCATCTTCGCACGTCGTATGATTAAGAACATCATGCAGACTGGCTCTTATCGATTGCCCGGCAATCGCCTGTTGCGCAGCCTCAATCAGTGGAGCACACAGTAATATGATGCCCAGATTGGTGTTACAGCAAACCGCTTCCCGTGTGGCTTTCACTGCGTAATAAATTTTTTCTCCCAATGAATAACCGGGGTTACTGATCGCCGTTGCACTTGCGGCTGCACTGAGCCTGAAATCATCGACCGTCATATCATGACCCGCCGAATAAACACTGACATTGCCCGGCTTAAAAGCCTGTAATTCAATTTCGCAGGCACTTATATAGAGCTCCGCCAACTGTAAGTGCGAAATCATTACGCCATCGCCATCAGCCGTGATTGACGGGAACAGGCAAGTTGCTTAAGCATATCATCAACCAGCAAGTCGGCTATTGAAATGTTACAGACACTTTGCAAGCCTTTCCATGCAGGAATGCTATTGACCTCAATCACCACATATCGACCGTCTATATCACGAATAATGTCAACGCCTGCATAGTTCATGGATAAAGCCTGTGCCGCTTGCACTGCTAGCTCGGCCATGACCGGATCCAGAACAATTTCTTCACATGCCGCCCCCCGGGCTACATTATTCAACCAGGACAGCCCTTTTCTTCGCATTGCCGCAACCGCTTTGCCATTGATTACAAAGACGCGATGATCGGAATAGCCAAGCCCCTCACATTCAACAAACCGCTGCAGGTAGTAAATGCCATGACTGCCGGTCAGCCAGATCAAATCCGTCATTTTCTCCAGGCGTCGGATGCCTTCGCCTTGCGAGCCAAACAGAGGCTTACTGATAACCGTATGGCCATTCTGTAATTCCTGCTCAACCAAAGCCAAAGCGTCGTCCCTGTCCCGCAACACCCAAGTAGGCGGCGTAGCAATCCTGTGGTGCTGCAACAAAAAACTGGTCATCGCCTTATCAACACTGCGCTCAATGGCATGACCGTCGTTATAAACAGGAATTCCCAGAATTTTTAACCCATGCAGAATGTCCAGATAAAAAACGACCTCTTCCAGCGATCCGCCGGGGACACCCCGAACGAAAACAGCATCCGGCAGATATTGCTCAAAACCGGGAATATGAATCGGTAAAAGCTCATGCTCCAGTTGAATCTTACAGGCCGTCAAAGAGCTATAAACGCTGTCATAGCCCCGTTTGGCAAACGCCTGAACCAACTGCCTGCCATGCCAACCGGGATCGTCCGTAAATATTGCTATGCTGCCCACAATCATTAATCAATGAAGTTAAATTTCGGAATGAGACCACACAAAGCGGCCCCTGATATCGATCTGACTGTTGTTTATCGACCAAATGATTGATTCAACAAAGCATTATCCAACTGCCCTGCTCTAAAACTTTTTCCCGATTCCACTGCGGTTACGATGACGCTGGCAGGGCTGAATAACATCGGATCGACTTTGAAAAAATCATAGCCATATTCCTTGAAAACTTGTGCAAATGGCTTGCCGTAATCTTTGGAGGTTGAGCTAGGCAATTCATTGGCCAGTTTTTCAGCATCCGCATCACTCCCTTTTACGAACAAGTGTACTTGGCCTGCAAACAAAATAGCATCGTTGGTTCGGCCCATCGCCTTGATAAAATCAGGATGGGGCGGACAGATTGGAGCACTGCCGCTGCCATCGACAATATTTTCGAGTGGGAAATGCAAGGCATGGGCTTTATGCATGGCCACTTCCAACACCCTGGATACAACTTGCACGCCGCCCGCCAAACTGCTGGTGGGCGTCACGATAATAGTCAATTTTGAGGGCTCAATCCCACAGGCAGCAGCTACCTTTTCTACAATCGCCAGAGGCGGCACTGCATCGTTTTCAATGACCAGCACTGTTTGGTCAGCGCTATCCTGATAGCTCAATTCTTTGTAGAGCTCTTCTACCGGCTCACGTTTACCGTCTTTAATTTTGAACGCCATCGCACGCGCAGGACCCGAACCTAGCGCATAATATTTTTCATGTGACAAACTCCAACCCGCATACTGGCTACCCAGGCAACCCAAAACCGGATTACCGGTATGCACATTGACACTTAGCGGCCAATCGGCCGTATAAGTACTGTGCGTCAAGGTAACAGTTCCCATGCCGCCCAGGCATATTTCAGCTATCAACCGGCCGGCTTCCAGTCCACCAGGAAACGTGATACCCGCATCAATCACTGTACACCCGTTTTCGAGCCTCTCCACACCCACGCGGAATTTATCCGCCTGATCAATCAATTGTTTAACCAAAGGTTGAGTCAGTTTATTAACGCTAGCTGTGTAATGCATTGTTTATCCTGTATTGAAGATTTGAAAAATTCGTTTCCGGGTCGCCTTCAGCGCCTGTAAAAGACCGTCAACGGAGGCGTTACGGACAATCAAACTGCATAAAGGCGAACCCTGTCTAATGCGCAGGCCTGGACCGGGTAAATCGACAGCATGGACCGGCCAGCAAACCGCATCAGGAACAAGCAGATCCTGCCCGGCAAAGACGACCTGATAAGCGCAAAAGCCGTCATATCGAAAACTGCGCCCAGGCTTCAGTCCTGCCAAAGAATCTACATGGGCCGCCATCAGACCGCCCATGTCATACAATTGCATGCTCGCAGAAGGCCGGGGATTAATTTCTACCACCAGCATCTTATCGCCCTGAACCATAAAATCCAACGAATTGAGGCCGGTTAAACCTAACTCGGAAACCAGCAAATCAAGCCACTCAGCGACGGTTTGCTGTTGAAATTCGTTTAACGGACTTTGATTGATCACACCGGAAAACAGAAAGGCGTGCTGATCATCATCGCGTCTGCACCACAGAGTGTTGAATCCAATGATGTGACTTTGGCAGCCATTGGCTAAAAACAAAGCCGAACCGGGCACACCGTCGATATAGCGCTGCCAATAAACATTATCGTGAAAATCATCCTGCCTGATAAAGTGCCTGATGCCCAAGCCCCCCTGACCCTGCATCGGCTTAACCAGCCAATCGGCATCATCGTCCGGCGCTGAAAAAACTGTGTCAGGAAAAGCAATCGCCAAGCGTTTTAAAATTGAAAAAAAAACAGTTTTATCCTGAACCTTTTGAACAACCGAGGGGACATTGCCACTTAGATTGAACGCGCTACTCAAAGCTGACAAGCTCTCCGGATAAGCTTCAAGCCCGCTGCCAAAACAAGCATGATCGACAACATAGTCCTGCTTAATCACCTTCAAGACAGGAAGCAAATACTCCTGACTGAGCCCGGCGACCTGAAAAACCTGTGCCGACAAAGCCTGCGTGTCCTGATCTGCATACAGATCCACCACCAAAGGTATAAAACCAGCGTCCTTCGCCGCTTGCGCCAGCATTCTCCCTGAATGGGCAACGATCAGTACCCTCTTAGGCCTCACTCCTTCAGACATATCAAGTGCGAAAGACGAGCAAATTCTGCCGATGCCTAGGCGAAACCAGTGATCTCACCACCACTGTTTCTGGCACTCACTGTTTTAAATTGCAAATTCTCATAACCGGAAAATTCCTGCCGGGCTTTTAAACAAAGGGCTTCAGCACAGTCCAGTCCTTCCAGTGCACAAAAGCCGGTGGGACCCCAAGAAGTCTGACCTAGCGCCACAGCGCCCTGACGCTCACACCACGACATGGCCTCAGACACCTCGCCACTGGTAAACACGCCGCCCTGAGCCGACGCAAAATGTTCGCCAACCGCTTTTTGTAACTGTGTGATCACTTCTCCAAATTTGGCGATGTCACGCTCGGCAATAGCGGGCAATCCTTGCATGAGTAACAGGTAACACAAGCGCGCCGCTTCAGTTTGGGAAAAGGGCGGCAAGGCTTTGAAAGCCTCAATTTCCTGCTTGCCATGCAGGCCTTGCCCGCGCTTATCAAAGACCAAGATAAAACGCCAATTCTCGGGCACAGCCATCTGGGAAAGCACGGGGGGAGTTATTGTATGCTCTCCACGACCGCCATCCACCACTAACCCACCCCGCTCAAAGACACCGATACCTATGCCCGAACGCCGTCCCCGTTCAGTTAATTGAGCAATATCGCGTACACTGTAGGAAAGACCGTAAAAGTGACTGAGACCCATGCCAATCGCCAAGGCCATTTGCGTGCCGGATCCCAATCCGACATGCTCGGGGATGGCTTCATCAACGTGAATATGAACGGTATCAGGGACATTCAACGCAACACAAAGGCTTTGTAACTGCTTGGCAACGCGAACCTCAGAAAAACCTGAGGCTTCAGGCCGATCAGAGCGAGTAATGGTAAGCCGGGTTACGATTTCATTGAGCGCAACACCGATACTGCCAAAGTGCCGCCCCAACGCCCCGCTCAAATCAATAAAGCCCATATGCAGGCGGGCTGGAGCCGTGACAGTCACTTTAGAGAATTGCGCTTTCAAACCGAGTCATCTTCATCAAAAAAGCGGTTATTATAGCCTATCGAAGCTCGAATAAGTGAACTTATCCGCCAGCATTCGAGCGACCCGATCCAGGTCAATCGCATTAAAATCGGCCAAAAATTCAGCGCGCTTATCCAGGGGTGTCTGCGAAGGTACATAAACGGCAATACCTCCGGCCTTTACCGCCGCCATGACACCGGATAGAGAATCTTCCAGCACCAAACACCGGCCGATCGGAACTGCCAAAAGCTCGGAGGCTTTGATAAAAAGATCCGGCGCTGGCTTTGGATTAACACTCATTTCACGACTGATAATGGTTGTGAACAGATGAGTGAGTTTCGCCAAATCAAGGCATTCCAACGCATTCGCCAGCAAACTGTTTGTCGCGAGACAAAAAGGCAAATTCAATTGCGTTATGACGTCTAACAAACTGAAAAAACCTTTTTTTACAGGGATACCCTGATCACGCACCTGATCACGCCAAATTTCGCCGCTAATCTGATTGAAATGGTCCAGTGAAAAATCCTGCCCGCAATACGCCAAAATCATTTCACTGACCTGCTTAAAATGCAGTCCGCTCAGCGACCGGCAGAACTCATCCGGCAACACATAACCCATCCTCATTGCAGCGTGCTGCCAAGCGATGAAATAAGTTGTTTCGGTGTCCAGCACCAAGCCGTCCATATCAAAAATGACCGCCTCAACATCAGGAAAAACAGCCTTCACCGGATCACCCGAATGAACTCTCCCGGTGCTTCGCGGCTTGAACCGACCACAATCCGTTGATGCCCACAACGCGACTCTTCAAGCATCCCCGTCACTTCAATCCATTCACCTGTGCAGGCCTGACCCACATAAGTTGCAGTAAAACACAAAATGATATCAATGGGTCCCGCTTCAACGCCAAAAACAGCAGGTGAATCAAATACCTGAGTATCATCAATGACTTTTGCCTGAACAGTAACCAAACCTTTTTTCTGATAATTTATATCTGACAAACGCGTATCAATGGCCAGACTGATATCGAATTTTCGCCCATTGATCAACGCCTTATTGAATTTACGTTGTTCATGCCAAACATAGTCCGCCAAATCAATATGGCATGAGCGGCGACTATAGGCCCTTTCCCAACTCGCATCATCCAAGGCAGCGAGATGCTGCTCATCAATCAGTTGCTTGACCAAATCGCGCGCAAAGTGAAAATGCTGACGGTTGTAAAAAACCAAGTCTATATCTGAATCTTCATTATGAACGCCGGGCAGCAAAGATCCTGTCACGCCTATCAGGGTGCTTTCCAATCCATATTCGATGAAATATTTGAGCAGATTTTTAAAATCTTCTTCAACGGCCTTATTTGACGGTTGCTGCATTAACATCTGCAACCGCTGCCTGGGCTGATAATGTTTAATGATCGCTGTTTCACTGACCGCATGAAGAGAGACATCTTTTGCAGATGAGTAGTAAAGATAATGCGGAAAATAGTCAGCCAGATAGCGATCGGCTTGCTCGGTGGATAATTTTTGCCAAAGGCCGTTTATTTTGGCATAGCGCAGAAAGCACAAGACTTTTGCTGCCTCCATACCCGACTCGACAACAGCAAAAAGCAGCTCACCCTGAGCTTCTATAAAGTCTTTTACACAATATTTCATTAATTCTAGCTACCCGATTATATTTGTTGTCGACCAATCATGAAGCACAGTTTGTAGGGAGACTCACCCAACTGACTTTACCTATGACCAGAAAAACAGTCCACTCGTATCATTTGAGGTTGATTTTCATGTTTTTTGATCATTTAGCAAAGCTCTTTATCCCCATCAATCTACTCTGGACTTTGATTCGTTTATTATTATGTTGAATTACCTCAATAAATTGCCTATGCTCCGAACTTCCAAATAAATACCTAAACCCTATGTGTTTCTCTGTGTCTTAGCTTAAAGGAAGTCTCATGAAAATTGGTGTCCCCAAAGAAGTACACGAAGGTGAAAAACGCGTTGCGACAACGCCAGAAGTCGCAGAATTACTGATCAAGCTTGGATTTTCAGTCGCTATCGAAAGTGGCGCGGGCTCCGCTGCAGATATTCCGGATGAAGCTTACAAAAAAGTTGGCGCAGAAGTAATCAATAACACTCGCGCCCTCTGGAAAAACGCCGATATTATCGTAAAAATCAGAGCGCCCGAACTGCACCCCGAAATCAATAAAGACGAAACTGACCTGCTCAAAAAAGGCGGGCATTTAATCAGTTTCATCTGGCCTGCCCAAAACGAGGCTCTGCTGCAAAAGCTTGCCAAAAAAAATGCGACCGTTTTCGCGATGGATAGCATTCCCCGCATTTCCCGAGCACAAAAAATGGATGCCTTAAGCTCCATGGCCAATATTGCCGGTTATCGCGCGGTTGTTGAAGCGGCTCAGCATTTCGGCCGCTTCTTTACCGGCCAGATTACCGCAGCAGGTAAAATCCCACCGGCCAAAGTATTGGTGATTGGCGCCGGAGTAGCAGGGCTTGCGGCCATAGGCGCTGCAAAATCATTGGGTGCAATTGTCAGAGCTTTCGATACCCGCCCTGAAGTCAAAGAACAAATTGAAAGCATGGACGCCGAATTCCTGATGCTGGATTTCAAGGAAGACGGATCCGGTACTGGCGGATACGCCAAGACCATGTCCAAAGAATTCATTGAAGCGGAAATGGCTTTGTTTGCCCAGCAGGCCAAAGAAGTCGATATCATCATCACGACTGCGTTAATACCTGGAAAACCCGCACCGGTTCTGATCACTGAAGCCATGGTAGCGTCTATGAAACCGGGCAGCGTTATAGTCGATTTGGCCACTGAACAAGGCGGAAACTGCGAAGTCAGCATCAAAGATCAAGTGATTTCCAAACACGGCGTCACCGTTATCGGCTACAGTAACTTACCCAGCCGCCTAGCCAACCAAGCCAGTCAATTGTATGCCACCAACATTCGTCATTTGTTGACTGATTTGTGTCCGGAGAAAAACGGCGAACTGAACGTCAATATGGAAGATGAAGTCATACGCGGCGCCACCGTCATCAAAGCCGGAAAAATAACTTGGCCGCCACCGCCGCCGACATTGTCCGTAGCACCGGCGGCAAAACCTGCAGCCTCGGTTCCGGTCAAAGTCGAACAGCCAAAAACCAGTATTATTCCTGCTCCTGTCAAACAATATGCGCCGATGATACTGGGCGCCCTGCTTCTATATCAGTTAGGCTCGGTAGCCCCGGCATCTTTCATGTCGCATTTCACCGTATTCGTGCTGTCCTGTTTTATCGGCTACCAAGTCATCTGGAACGTCTCACCCTCTCTGCATACCCCCCTGATGAGCGTCACCAACGCCATTAGCGGCATCATCGTACTGGGCGCCCTGATACAAGTCTCTGCACCGGGCTTCTTAATCACACTGCTGGCCGGATTAGCCGTGCTTGTGGCCTCAATCAACATCGCCGGGGGTTTTTTAGTGACCCGCCGCATGTTGGAAATGTTCAGAAAATAGGGAGAACAGCATGTCACAAAGTTTAGTTTCTATGGCCTACGTCGGCGCTGCGATTTTATTCATACTCAGCCTGAGCGGGCTAAGCAATCAGGAAACAGCACGCAGAGGCAACTATTTCGGCATGGCAGGTATGACCATCGCCATTTTAGCCACCATTTTCAGCGCTTCCGTGACGGCTTATGCGATATTGATAACCACGCTGCTCATAGGCGGAGTCATTGGCGCAAAAGCGGCCGCTAAAGTTGAAATGACCCAAATGCCGGAATTGGTTGCCATCATGCATAGCCTGGTGGGACTTGCTGCAGTGCTTGTCGGCTATGCGAACTTCATGGATAGCTCTTCGCCGCTGGAAGGAATAGAAAAATCCATTCATGAAGTTGAAATTTATGTCGGCATACTCATTGGCGCCATCACCTTCTCTGGTTCAGTGATCGCATTTGGCAAACTGAGCGGCCGCATTGACGGCAAACCTTATTTAATGCCGGGGCGGCACTGGCTAAATCTGAGCTTACTCGTTTTTGTCATTTTGCTAGGCAATGTGTTTCTGTCACAAGCTGAAAGCGGCGGCGGAACATTTCCCTTGTTACTCATGACACTGATAGCGCTGGCTTTTGGCGTGCATATGGTTATGGCCATAGGCGGGGCGGACATGCCGGTCGTGGTTTCGATGTTGAACAGCTATTCCGGGTGGGCGGCAGCGGCAACCGGTTTTATGCTCAGTAACGATTTATTGATCGTGACGGGAGCATTGGTTGGCAGCAGCGGTGCAATTTTGAGTTACATCATGTGCCGGGCCATGAATCGCAACTTCATTAGTGTGATCGCCGGTGGTTTCGGCACCAGCTCGGGAGGCGAATCGGCTGCCATAGAAGGTGAAGTAACGCCGATCAGCGCCGATGAAACGGCACAATTATTATTGGCCGCCAAAAATATAATGATCGTTCCTGGCTATGGCATGGCGGTGGCTCAAGCCCAGCATACTGTTTTTGAAATCACCAAATTCCTGCGTAACCAGGGCAAAACCGTCCGATTCGGCATTCATCCGGTAGCCGGGCGTATGCCAGGCCATATGAACGTCTTGCTCGCCGAAGCGAAAGTGCCTTATGACATCGTTTTTGAAATGGAAGAAGTCAATGAGGATTTCGGGCATGTGGATGTCAGTATCGTGATAGGCGCCAATGACATCGTCAATCCCTCTGCGCTTACCGACCCGAACAGTCCTATTGCCGGGATGCCGGTTTTGGAAGTCTGGAAGAGTCACACCACGATAGCGATGAAACGCAGTATGGCCTCTGGTTATGCCGGTGTCGGTAATCCCTTGTTTGTAATGGAAAACACCCGCATGTTATTTGGGGATGCTAATGAAACATTGCAGGCCGTTCTTAAATCGTTAAATGCTTAAAAGTTAAGTTTCCAAGCATTCCCTGCCTCAAAAAGAGGGAATGCTTAACTGCCCTGTCTAATCTAAAAAACGTCTGGCTTTAGAAGATGCGGGGTGTGTCTGGTATATGAGTCACAGGAAACTACCCACCGGCAACACTAGAAATTCCAGAACTTAATTCCTTTATTTTTTCATCAGCCTTAACCTGCTCGGTTACGTCGTATTGAACACCCAGGTAGTAAATAATGCGACCGTTTCTATCAAAGAGAGGAATAATTTTGAGTCGATTGAAAAACAGTTCTCCGTTCTTCTTATAATTTCGAAGCGTAACCACTACCCCCTGATTATCCCGAATAGCTTGAAAAATCTGGTAGCGTGCATCTTGATCGCGGTCAGGGCCCTGCAGAAACCGGCAGTTATGTCCAATGATATCTTCCTGAGAATAGCCGGTCATCGTTTCGAACGCTTTGTTCGCATAAACTATCGGCATATCCGGTAAATCGGGATCCGCCAGAGTGACGCCGTTAACGCATTCATCCAGTATCTCGGAGAGTATCTGAGGAATGAGCCCGGGATCTTTTTCAGTGATAAAAGGCATAAATTAACTCCATTGATTGACGCGATCAGAGCCAAGCTCATCAGCGTTATGAATTTTATTTACGAAAAAGCCACACTTTTCTTAGTGTGGCTTGTTTTTAAGCGCAATCGGCTGCACACCTCAGGTAATCATAAAACTAATGACTAACCGCCAAAGAAGTCAGTCCGGCTTGGCTTCTGACTCTGTATCAGGTATCAATAAATTTTTAATATTGTTCACGGTATTATGGGTGCCCTCTTCAATCGCAACACGAATCAATTTTTCAAAAGGCCTCATAAAAAGTTCAATTTCCAATAATTCAAAAGAAAAAGTCAGCCTTGTCTTAGTATCGGACTCGATACTGTCAAAGATATAGCTGTTTCTGAAAGGAGAAGAGAGACCATTTAGAACCAGCAACTTATCTTTTTCTATTGTTACAACTTCAAAAGTCGATTCAATTTTCTGGCCTTGATCGATTCGAGTCTGGCACGCTAAGGCACCAACATCCATTTTATTGTCGTTGACCGGTTTAAACTCAACAACTTCCAGCGCCCAAAGGGTATAGTTTTCAAAAAAGTGTTCAACTACAAAATCATAGACCTCACTCACAGGCTTGGCAATCTCAATGCTGGATTGACCTATCACTGACTTGGACGTTGCTTTAGATAAGTCGAAAGCGAACATGAACATTCCCCGAATGATTTAGATCTTGTTTAAAATAACCTAAACGAACCCTCGCATTTTCCAAAAAAACCTTGCCAATACTCCCATAATCTCTCAAAGGGAAAAAGCCGGTGGATTTTGAAAAATTTACAAAAAAACTGACTACACGGATGGGACCCACCCTTCGCACCTGAAAAACACTTAACAACTGCCTCACACAGCAAGGCAATTTTCAACTCAATGATTGCGCCAGACTTCATGGGCATCATGTCTTCTAAATTGGTTAAACAGATTAACATGGATAAAATTCATGTCATAGTCATTCTTTTTTAACCAAAAACCAGGGCAAGCCGGCCTATTAAACAAAATATTTGATGATTTAAGCGAAAAAAAGACCATAAAACGCAACAAATCCTTACTTTTAGCGCTAATTTTCCGGTTTTCCGTTAAATATAACCTCAAATCGTCCGCCCCCCAATCGATCCGAGCGACCCAGATTAAGTTGAGCCTGGTGAAGCATTGCAATTTCTTTGACTATCGCAAGCCCTAAACCGCAACCGTCTCCCAAACTGCCGGGAATACGATAAAATCGTTCAAAAATCTTTTCCTGCTCTGCAGCAGGGATGCCCGGCCCATCATCTTCGACAATCAACGAAGGATAGGGATTGGTAAGAACACTAATAATAATGACACCATTCTCGTGACCGTATTTGATCGCATTGTCTATTAAATTACCCAATAATTCCCGCAACAGAATTTCATCGCCCTGAATTGTAATATCGTTATTAGGACCTTCAAATACCAACTCCATATTGTGCTGAATTGCTGAAGGTGCATAATCGATGGCTAGCGCCTTGACCAATTTACAGAGCGCCAAAGGCTTGAGCTGATACCCGGCCTCTAAAGGACCTGACTTGGCCAAAACCAACAGTTGAGTAATCAAATGAGACATTCTGCCGGCACTGACCTGGATCTGCTCCAAAGCCGGTTTCATTTCTGCCAGGTCTTTTTCCCGAAGTGCGCGTTCTGCCTGTAATTTAAGACCGGCCAACGGTGTCCGCAGTTGATGCGCCGCATTTGATATGAAGCGTTGCTGACCGGCAATAGCCAAGGCCAATCGATTAAACAGGTTATTAATCGTGTCCGTCAGCGTATGCACTTCCTGAAAAACATGAGATTCCGGAATCAGGCTTAAATCTTGCGGAGATCGCTGAGCTATTTCATCAGCCAGTTCATGTAGAGGCTGCAAACCCCGTTTAACACCTCGTAACAAGTAAAACCCAGCCAATATCACCAGCAAAAGCTGGGGGATTAAATCCGCCATAAGAATATCGAGCATCATGACTCTTCGCTTTTTCTGCGTTTCAGCGACATGAATATGAATCGTCTCTGTCGCCTCATAAGCAAGAGGAACCTTGATAGACACGACCCTGACCGACTCATCATTGACAATCGCATTAAAATAAATGGGCTTTTCCGTTTCTTGTGAGGAGCCCAGTGTCTCGGGTACAAATGCATCACCGGCCAATAAGCCTCTTTCCTCGGAAATAACGTTAAAATAGGTCTTATCCAGATCGTCCCACTTAAAAATAGCCAACGCTTCCGGGGGTAAATCAACTACAGCCTGACCGTCTATAAGCTTGATTTCCTGCATTAAAGATCTTGCAGAATCGAGTAACCATCGATCATAGGCCTCATCGACGTAATGCAATGTGGTGAAGTAAGACAACACCGTTTCAACCGCCATGAAAAAAATGACCGGCACCGACAAGCGGAGTATTATCTCTGTCCGCAGACTCCTTTTTTTATTCATTTTTCTGACGTTTCAAGCAAATAACCCAAACCCCGAACCGTTCTTATCACTGCCCCATAGGGTTCAATGCGTTTACGCAACCGGTGGACATAAACTTCTATGGCATTGTCGGCAAGACCCTCGCCATCATTGGACAGGCGTTGAGAAATCCGCTCTTTGCAAACCACTTTTCCCGCTTGCATCAACAGCATTTCCAAAACGCCGAATTCTCTGGCTGAAAGTAATAGTAATTGGCCATCAGCCGATATCTGATGATCTTGCGTATCCAATGACAGCCGACCAATTTGAATAACGTTACTAAAACCACCATAACAACGTCTTATCAATGCATTGATGCGCACTTCCAATTCACGTAATTCAAACGGTTTGGTCAAATAATCATCCGCTCCCTGGGCTATTCCCTCAATACGGTCATTCATACCGTCCCTTGCCGTCAATATGATAATGGGCAAACCTATCTTACGGCTTCTTAAGCGTTTCAAAAGCTTTAAACCATCCATATCAGGCAAACCCAAATCCAGGACAATCAAGTCAAAGTCCTGGGCCGCCAATGCATGTTCTGCATAGCTACCGCTAGTTGCACAAGTGACTGAATAACCGCTTTTGGACAGCGTATGCGTCAGACCATCCGACAAAACATTATCATCTTCCACTAATAAAATTTTCATATAGACATGGGACTAAAAAAACTTGAAAGGTAACAGAAAGTTTAAAACGCTATGCTTAAACGCATATTTTTAAGAGACATATTTTTTACTCAAACCACTATTCAGAAGACTACCATTTTTATCCATGCCATGGTCAGTAAAACAAAATCCTATTTATTACTTATGCAACATGGATGGTTTCACGCGTCCTTTAAAATCAATCAACTAAACACTCAATTCAAGACGGGGATTAAAATAAGGGGGCATTTTTTACATAGTACCTTGTGCACGAATATGAGCGGATAATTTTTTAAAGGTTCCGTAAATAGTAACTGACAGGTCTATGAAACCTCAGTTTTTCTCATTTTGAAAAGAATGGCGCTTTATCCATTTCATAAAGGCAATATCAGTCTATGAAAACCGTATTCAGCTCAATGTTGTTTATCCTTTTTTTATTTTTACCCCTGTCAGCGTGGAGCTCTGAGCCTGATATTGATCGGTTAAACTTAACTACAGAAACCACCGGATATATAGCGCTATTTATTTTCTTTCTAGCCTATATCCTGGTAATTTTTGAGGAAAAACTGCATTTACAAAAATCCAAACCGGTTCTGATTGTTGCCGGTTTAATTTGGGCGTTAATTGCGTTCGCTTATCAATCACAAGGTTTAACCGATCAGGTATCGAACGCACTGAGACATAATTTTCTCGAATACTCAGAACTGTTCTTTTTTCTTTTGGTTGCAATGACTTACATCAGCGCAATGATTGAACGAGGCGTATTCGATGCTCTGCATTATCGCCTGGTCTCCCGGGAATTCAGCTACAGGCAGCTTTTCTGGATCACAGGATTGCTAGCATTTTTTATCTCTCCCGTGGCCGATAATTTAACCACCGCACTAATTATGTGCACAGTTGTCTTGACTGTGGGCGCCTCAAAACCGCAATTCATTGGCATTGCCTGTGTCAATATAGTTGTAGCGGCAAATGCAGGAGGAGCGTTTAGCCCTTTTGGCGATATCACTACATTAATGGTTTGGCAAAAAGATATCTTAGACTTTTGGACTTTTTTTAAGCTGTTCATCCCTTCGCTCATTAACTTTTTGATTCCTGCAGCCATTATGCACAGGTATATCCCAAAAGGCCGACCTGAACTCCCCGATGAAGAAAATTTAACTATCAAACACGGCGGCATTGTAATTATTCTTTTATTTTTATCCACGATTGCCACCTCAATTGTTTTCCATCAATTTCTCCACTTGCCAGCTGCTTTTGGCATGTTGATGGGCCTTGGGTATCTGAAAATGTTCGGATATTACTTGCGAACTGCTTTTAGACGCGAGCAAGCTTCTTTCGACATGATTCCTGGCTCCGAGGTCAGCGGCAGCGCTTTCGACGTATTCAGTCATATCGCCAAATCCGAATGGGATACACTATTTTTCTTTTACGGAGTGATTATGTCAGTGGGAGGCTTGGGTTTCATCGGATATTTAAGCCTAGCCTCTGAATTCATGTATGGGGAAATGGGTGCAACCTCTGCCAATATTCTGATCGGAATCATGTCTGCAGTTATTGATAACATCCCCATCATGTTTGCAGTATTGACCATGAATCCTGATATGCCTGAAATCCAGTGGCTTTTAGTCACGTTAACAGCCGGGGTGGGAGGCAGTCTTTTATCGATAGGGTCCGCAGCAGGCGTTGCGCTAATGGGGCAGGCCAGAGGCTACTATACATTTTTTAGCCATTTAAAATGGACTCCGGCAATTGCACTAGGCTATTTCCTAAGTATTTATGCCCACCTGTCGATCAATTGACGCTTGGGTGGCTTGATGTAAGCAGACAGGGATTTTTTCATTTATTCCTTTGGGCATCAATATGGTCAAGTTGGGGTGAAAAGGTTGTGTGCAGGTGGTTGATTGAAAAGGCTCCTACGAGAGTGTCGTCTAAACGCGACTCTTGAAATCAATCACCCGCTTACACGATTCAAGACGGGCGAGTAGTAGTTACAAGAGAGGTTCTATTGGGTCTGCCTGATAAAACTGATTAATAAAGAACCGTCTTTATCGAGCAATCTCAGTTGATCGCCATTGATTTCATACTGCACGGCCTGAATCAATGCCTTCAGATAATTGGCTTCAAGCGCCATGACCCCTTCCTCGGCACAAGCCATACGCGTTGATTTTACCGCCGTAATACTTAAATTTCCGGATTCTGCCGTATAAACAGCTGAAAATCGGTTACATCCGGATTTTCCTTGAACAATCCCGCCAGCAAACGTAGCCACAGCCAAAGGGGTGTTTTTATCCGTTACGACAGCACCTTTGCCGTTATTAACTCCAGTCGCTTGCCATGGCGTATTTTCAAGAGCGACAGGTAAAAGCGCATCAAACTCCAGCAAGGATTTTCCTTCTTTATTCAAAAGGACTAAAGAGTGACCGTTTTCACCTAACTGATATGCATCAACTTTTGCTAAAAAATCAAAATAGCGGCGTTCCTGTTCATTAATTGCCGGGGAGCAGGCCATCATTGTTGAGCCGATCGGGCTAACCACTGATAATCCGGTCTTCTCTTTAAGCTTAAAACTGCCAAAATAGCGGTTGCAGCCGCTGCGTCCGGTAAGTTTACCGTTTGCAAAAACCGCATCGATTGCCGTACCTTCCAGCACCGGTATTATTTCGCCAGTCGCAGTGACAAAGTGCTTAAGTTGCCAAGGGCTATCTTGCATATCGAAAGTCTTTGCCTCTTTTTGACTTTGTATTGCATCAGAAGTAGATTTATCGGATTGCGTGGCGCACCCGATCAGTAACTGAAATATAACGAAAAACATTAGTTGCTTCAAAATCCACGCTCCCATTGATGCAGTCAGAACAGGCAAATACCTGATTAATCAGTTGATGTGTAGTCTGCGTTACGAAACTAAAGGCCAAAATACTTTATTTTTCTACCAGGACAACCGCTTGAACAGCAATGCCTTCTTTTCGTCCTTCAAAACCCAGTTTCTCGGTAGTGGTCGCTTTGACATTGATATCATCGACAGTCACATCCAAATCCTCGGCAATATTGAAGCACATCTCAGGAATATAAGGCGCCATCTTGGGCGCCTGGGCGATGATGGTGATATCCGCGTTGACCAGTTTATAACCTTTTTCCCGCACGATACGGTAGACATGCCGCAATAAAACCCGGCTATCGGCGCCTTTAAATTCCGGGTCGGTATCAGGAAAATGCTTGCCGATATCGCCCAATGCCGCCGCACCCAATAACGCATCGCACAAGGCATGCAGCACCACGTCGCCGTCTGAATGCGCTTCCAGGCCCTTTTCATAGGGAATAGTGACGCCACCCAGGATCACATCGCCATCGTCTTTAAACCGATGTACATCATAGCCTTGACCAATTCGAATCATTGTTGCTCCAAATAAAATTGCGCCAGCGCCAAGTCCTCGGGACGCGTTATTTTGATATTATCCGGCCTGCCTTCGACTATTTTGGGTTGATAACCCATTAATTCCAGTGCGCTGGCCTCATCGGTAATCGCCGGATTGCCTTCGCCTGCTTCCAGTGCAGCTTTCAACATTCCGTAGCGAAACATTTGCGGCGTCAATGCCCGCCAAATATGCGTCCTATCCAGAGTGCCATGAATGGTTCGTCCTTCAACTTGCTTGAGTGTGTCATGCGAAGATAAAGCCAAAATGCCGCCAACAGCATCGTCTTTTAAAGACGCGATCAACAAATCAACATCACTACGCGTAATGCAAGGCCTGGCGGCATCATGCACCAGCACCCAATCATTGTCATCAGCACGTTCGCGAATCGATCTTAAACCGGACAGTACTGAGTCGGCCCGTTCTTTGCCGCCGGGCGCAGTGATTACTTTGGGGTGTCCGGCAATTTCCAGCTCAGGCCAATAGGGGTCTTCCTGAGAAATAGCAACCGCGATTCCGCTCAATTGTTCAACACCCAACAATCGCAGCAGAGTTTGTTCTAATACGGCTTTTCCAGCCAGGGAGAGATATTGTTTGGGCCTATCGGCTTGCATCCTTTTGCCAACCCCGGCCGCAGGAACAATAGCCCAAAATCGGGAGTGTAGTGTGTTCATTTAAAAATAGCGCGTTAGCAAAAAGCGGTTTAGTGAGGTGATGCGCGAGGCGCATTTTGGAAGTGCCGGATTAAAAGAAAAAGACCTTTTATTCCAGAACCTGAAAAAACGTTTCATTTTCCTTAATCATGCCCAATTCGTAACGGGCTCTTTCTTCAATGGCGTCCTGGCCTTTGCGCAAGTCCAGAACTTCACTGTAAAGCTGATCGTTGCGTTCTTTTTTTTCCTTGACCTGCAAGCTTAAATCCTGCAGTTTTTGGTCATAGTGTTCAATTTGCTTGATACCGCCATCACCTAACCATAAACGGTACTGCAAATGGGCTATCAACAGAACAATGATGAATGAAATAATTTTATAAGCGCTCATATGATCAATACGATTAGTCAAGAGCGGCCCGGCAGGACCGCTCTCACCCGTCAATCCTAGAGCATTCTGAAGGCTTTGCGGCCTGCATAAAGGGCTTTGCCTTCCAACTCATCCTCGATTTTCATCAGGCGGTTGTATTTGGCAATACGGTCGGAACGGCTCAATGAACCTGTTTTTATCTGACCGGTGCCGGTAGCAACCACTAAATCAGCAATGGTCGTGTCTTCGGTTTCACCTGAACGATGAGAAACAACGGCAGAATAACCTGCAGCCTGGGCCATATCGATTGCAGCCAAAGTTTCGGTCAAGGTACCGATTTGATTGACTTTGATCAGGATAGAGTTGGCAATGTTCTTTTCTATGCCCTGTTTCAAAATAGCCGGATTGGTCACAAACAGATCGTCACCGACCAATTGGATTTTACCGCCCAGTTTTTCAGTCAGTAATTTCCAGCCATCCCAATCGTTTTCATCCAGACCGTCTTCAATACTGATAATTGGGTATTTATTAACCCAATCAGCCAGAAAATCGACCATTTTTTCAGAGGTATAGGTTTTCTTTTCTGAAGCCAGATCGTATACGCCGTTTTTATAGTATTCAGAAGCAGCCGCATCGAGACCCAGATAGATATCTACACCTGGTTTGTAACCGGCTTTTTCAATCGCTTGCAGAATGACGCTGATGGCTTCTTCATTGGAAGAAAGGTTCGGTGCAAAACCGCCTTCATCGCCTACGGTCGTTGCCAAACCTTTATCGGACAATACTTTTTTCAGCGTATGAAACACTTCAGTTCCATAACGAATCGCTTCGCGGAAAGTGGGCGCACCCACAGGCAAAATCATAAATTCCTGCAAATCGACACTGTTATCGGCATGGGATCCGCCGTTGATGATGTTCATCATCGGCACCGGCATAACGAATTCACCGGATTTGTTCAGATAGCGATACAAGGGTTGTGCCGCTTCTTTTGCAGCAGCGTGTGCGCTGGCCATAGAAACAGCGAGCATTGCGTTTGCGCCTAAACGGGCTTTTGTATCGGTACCGTCAAGTTCGATCATTTTTTGATCGATGCCGGCCTGATCCGCTGCATCCATTCCCAAAACGGCTGAACGAATTTCAGTTTTGACGTTGTTTACTGCATTCAAAACCCCTTTGCCCAGGTAACGTGCTTTATCGCCATCGCGTAATTCGATCGCTTCACGTTCGCCGGTGGAGGCACCGGATGGCACCATCGCGCTGCCGACGACTCCGGATGAAAGAATGACATCGGCTTCGATCGTCGGGTTTCCACGCGAATCCAGGATTTCTCTTGCTTTAATATCTACTATTGCCGCCA
This sequence comes from Methylomicrobium sp., assembly GCA_018333785.1. Classification (GTDB taxonomy): domain Bacteria; phylum Pseudomonadota; class Gammaproteobacteria; order Methylococcales; family Methylomonadaceae; genus Methylicorpusculum. The sequence goes on from JAGXSU010000196.1 coordinate 34,638, forward strand.
TCGTTTTTCCTATAAGGTTGTTTCGATCAAACTGCTTGATTTTACAGCGTGATCAAGGGTGATTAAAATCTCTAATAATTCTTTAATACGGTGCATAGGCCAGGAGTTTGGTCCATCGCTTTTCGCTTCGGCCGGATTTGGGTGCGTCTCCATAAATAATCCGGAAATGCCCACTGCTACAGCGGCTCTAGCCAAAACGGGAACAAATTCACGCTGCCCACCTGAACAGGTGCCCTGACCGCCGGGCAATTGCACCGAATGGGTGGCGTCGAAAACTACCGGGCAACCGGTATCGCGCATCACCGCCAGTGATCGCATATCAGACACCAGATTGTTGTAGCCGAACGAAACGCCGCGCTCACAGACCATAATGTGTTCGTTGCCTGTGGCCTTGGCTTTTTCGGCCACATGAACCATATCCCAAGGCGCTAAAAATTGGCCTTTTTTGATATTTACCGGAATGCCTTGTTTGGCGACATTCTGAATGAAATTGGTTTGTCTGCACAAGAAAGCGGGCGTTTGCATCACATCGACGACCTTTGCCACTTCTTCCAAGGGTGTGTCTTCATGTACATCGGTTAAAACAGGCACGCCGATTTGTTGTTTGACTTTTTCGAGAATCTTTAGCCCCGCATCAACACCCAAGCCACGGAAGGTGTTATGTGAAGAACGATTGGCTTTGTCGAATGAAGATTTGTAAATAAAAGGAATGCCCAATTGATCAGTTATTTCTTTTAAATATCCGGCTGTTTCCAGTGCCAGAGCTTCGCTCTCAATGACGCAAGGACCCGCGATTAAAAATAGAGGCTTATCAAGGCCGATTTCAAAGTTACATAATTTCATTGATGGGTTTCCTTTTTATGTTTAGCAGCGGCCATGACAAATCCTGAAAAAAGCGGATGGCCTCTTCGTGGCGTCGAAGTGAATTCCGGATGAAACTGACAGGCTAAAAACCAGGGGTGATCTTTCAGTTCAATCACTTCGACCAGACGACCGTCTATCGATTTACCTGCGAAAGTCAGCCCAGCCCGCTCCATTTTTTCCAGATACTTGTTATTGAATTCGTAACGGTGCCGGTGACGCTCTTTAATGACTTCCTTTTTATACATCGCAAAGGCCAAAGACCCTGATTCAAGCCTGCATTTTTGACTGCCAAGACGCATTGTTCCACCCAGATTAGAATGAATATTGCGTGTTTCCAACTGCCCCTCTGCATCCATCCATTCGGTGATCAAACCGATAACCGGATGCGGCGAGTCGGGCAGGAATTCGGTACTGTGCGCACCTTCAAGCTTGGCGACATTTCTGGCGAACTCGATCACCGCAACCTGCATCCCCAAACAAATGCCCAAATAGGGAATTTTATTTTCCCGGGCGAAACGGGCTGTCGCAATTTTTCCTTCTACGCCCCGCTCACCAAAGCCGCCAGGCACCAGGATGGCATCCAGTCCTTTCAGGTGTTCAACGCCTTCATCTTCGATGGTTTCAGAATCAATATAACGGATTTTAACTTTATTTCTGGTGTGAATACCGCCGTGAATCAATGCCTCGTTGAGTGACTTGTAGGCATCGCTGTGATCGACATATTTACCGACAATCGCAATGTTGACTTCTTCTACCGGATGAGTCAGTCCGTCAATCACATTCTTCCATTCTGTGAGGTCGGCGGGCGGCACATCCAGGCGTAATTTTTCGACAACGATATCGTCCAGCCCTTGTTCGTGCAGCAATAAAGGGATGCGGTAAATCGTGTCAGCATCAATAGCGGAAATAACGGCTTTTTCTGCCACATTCGTAAAAAGCGCAATTTTTCTGCGGTCGCTGACCGGAATCGGTTGTTCGGAACGGCAAATTAAAATATCGGGCTGAATCCCTATCGTTCTGAGTTCTTTTACAGAATGCTGAGTCGGTTTGGTTTTGAGTTCACCCGCAGAACGGATATAAGGCACCAGCGTTAAATGAATAAAAATGGCACGATCGCGCCCCAATTCAACGTGCATCTGACGAATCGCTTCAAGAAACGGCAGTGACTCGATATCACCAACCGTCCCGCCGACTTCAATGATGGCGATATCCATGCCCACCGCACTCTCGTGAATGCGTCTGATGATTTCATCCGTTATATGCGGAATTACCTGAACGGTCGCGCCCAAATAATCACCTTTGCGTTCTTTGCGCAAAACGTTTTCATAGATTTGACCGGTCGTGAAGTTATTTTTCTTGGTCATGGTCGTTCTGATGAAACGCTCATAATGACCCAGATCAAGATCGGTTTCTGCACCATCGTCAGTGACGAAAACCTCTCCGTGTTGAAAAGGACTCATGGTTCCTGGATCGACATTGATGTAGGGATCCAGTTTGGTCATCGTGACTTTAAGCCCGCGGGCTTCAAGAATGGCAGCAAGTGACGACGCAGCGATGCCTTTACCTAAGGATGAGACGACGCCACCGGTAATGAAAATATATTTTGTCATGTATTGAAGAAAAGCGTTTAGAGGGTGACTTTTGCAGCCATTTAAAGCTGGTATATTCTAATCGACAATGCCAGCTTAGTCATTGCCTTTACTGTTTTTTTTCCCAATGCCATTTGTAATCAGGCATCAATGCGGCACCATTAAAAACAATCATCTATAACGCCTGATCAATCCGGCGTTTGCTTGATAAATTTGATGCGGAAACAATTTCCTGGAGACACTGTGTAAAATTCGTCACTGATCCAACGGTCTGCAACGGCCGCAAGTTGTCCATCCAGATAGACAAGCGGGATGATCGGCCTTTCCCAGGGCGGTATCGCCGCTTCCTGAAAAAGATTTTTTAACGAATGACGCCCTTTTCGGCCCGGCAATCTGATCGATTCACCGCCCCGACGAAATGCTACGGTGATTTTTGCATTTTTCCACTGATCAATCGCAATGCCGGAGGAATCTTCAATTCGCTGCAATTTCAGGTACCCAGACAAGTCAAGACACGCTTGCTGGCTGGACCACTCAAAATCGTGTATTTCCGGTAAGTGATAGCATTTAGCATCAAAGCAATAGAGATGATTGCGAAACCGCCTGATCGCATAACCTTGGGTAAAAACCTCTGCTTTACCGGTTTCTGCCGCATCAATCACTTCATGGATAATCTGATGAATGACCCTCTGGGAAGGCATTTTCAAACCCATAAAAGCAAACCAGGTACGTAACAATAAAGCCTGCCGGGATCTCTCAAGACACGACCAAAGCACCAGCGACAAGGCTTGAGACTCAATGTCCAGGTATTTTTTGAGTAGTTCATCCCCCTCTTGCCGAATGACTGACTGAGCTTCTGCACAATGAGCCGCCGCACGCGATACGGTTTTGTCCAGCGCCGGCCAACGCTTTTTTAATACCGGCAAAACATCATTTCGAAGAAAATTTCTATCGAATTCGGCGCTTTGATTAGTGGGATCTTCCACCCAATCAAGTTCATGCCTAACGGCATAGGCCTCAATATCCTGTTTAGAAACATTCAACAGAGGCCGCAAAAGGATACCCTTCCCCATCGGCATCACTACCGGCATCCCCGACAAACCCCGCAATCCGGCGCCTCGAAACAGTTGCAATAAAACAGTTTCCAGCTGATCTTCCCTGTGCTGGGCCACCAACAACAGATCCTGATCATCCAGCAAACTGCTTAATGCGCCATACCGTGCATTTCTGGCGGCTTCTTCAGGGCTTTGTCCGTTGACCGGCCGCGCATCGACTCGCAGTTCCTTAAAAGCTACATCCAAAGAAGTTGCCGTTGTTTGGCAATGAAAGGCCCAATGGTCGGCAATCGCCTGTAAACCATGATGTACATAAACGGCTGTAAGCTTATCCTTCAACCAATCCTGCTGCGCGCATAGGTGCAATAACACATGGGAATCAACGCCGCCACTGTAAGCCACAAATACGCGGCGAGAGCTCTGATATGGACGAATGGCATCGATTAAATGAGATTCCACTGACTTTGCATGAGTGTTGGTCATAATCCCCAAACAAAAAAGCCCGCCATCAGCGAGCTTTTGATTGACTTCCATTTAAGTTAAAACCGATCAGCTTAAAAACTGCTATTAAGCCATGACGGTCTCTGCTCACCCCCTCCAATCTTAGTGGTTGTAAGTGCTTGATTGAAAAGGCTTCTGCAACACGGATGTTGCAGAGAGCTACAGGGACGTATTGATGCGTCCTTTGAAATCAAGCGCCTACAACCTTAATTCAAAACTAGCGAGAGTTACCCATGATCAACCCTTTGGTGATGCTGGCAGTCAATCTGGTCGTTGCTGTCAGGCTAAGCAAATTTTAGATTCTTAACCGTTTTTTAGATTATTTGGAAGTCGACGAAAAAGCTGTTTTCGAATTACTCGGTATACACACCAAAAGCCATAATCCGTTGATAACGTTTTTCCATTAAACGCTCCATCGAATCACGTTTGAGTTCTTCCAGATGCCTTAACAAGGTTTCTCTCAGGTTCATTGCCGTTTTTTGAAAATCACGGTGCGCTCCACCTAAAGGCTCTCTGACCACTTCATCGAGAAAGCCCTGTTCACGGATACGATCTGACGTAATCCCCATCGCTTCAGCCGCCAACTGGGATTTATCAGCACTTTTCCAGAGAATCGATGCGCAACCTTCAGGCGAAATTACCGAATAAGTGCTGTATTCAAGCATAATCAAGCGATCGCCGACGCCGATAGCCAATGCACCGCCAGAACCGCCTTCACCGATGACCGTGCAGATGATGGGTGTTTGTAACCGCGCCATTTCAAACAAGTTACGAGCTATTGCCTCGCTTTGGCCGCGTTCTTCCGCACCAATACCGGGATAGGCCCCCGGTGTATCGATCAGACAAATGATCGGCAAACCAAATCGCTCGGCCATTTTCATGACTCGTAGAGCTTTGCGATAACCCTCGGGTCTGGGCATGCCAAAGTTTCGATAAATTTTTTCCTTGGTATCCCGGCCCTTTTGATGCCCTATCAGTGCAACCGGCTGCCCTTCGAGACGAGCCAGTCCGCATATAATGGCCGGATCATCAGCGTAGGCACGGTCACCATGTAACTCATGAAAATCAGAGAAGATCAAATCAATGTAATCCAGGGTATAAGGCCGCCCGGGATGTCTTGATAATTGTGAAATCTGCCAGTCGCTAAGCCCGGAAAAAATTGACTCGGTCAGCGCCTTGCTCTTACTTTCCAGTTGTTCCAGCGCATCGGAAATATTGATATCGTTATCGAACTGAACTCGGCGAAGTTCTTTTATTTTGGCTTCCAATTCGGCGATGGGTTGTTCAAAATCGAGAAATTTAAGGTCCATAATCCTACATAAACTAGATAAAATGATTCGGATCGTCCAGGATTACCTTATTAAAGGTCAACTCCTATCAGTACGGGACATTTTATCTAAATTCCGTAAATGTTTTAATTTTTCTGCAATTTTTATTTCTAATCCACGATTGACCGGTGTGTAATACTGAGAACCCTTTAAACTTTCTGGAAAATAATTCTCTCCGGCAGCATAAGCATCGGGCTCATCATGCGCATAACGATAGGCTTTTCCGTAATCCAACGACTTCATCAGCGAAGTGGGCGCATTTCTCAAATGAACCGGCACTGGCAGGCTGCCGCTTTCCTTGGCATCGCGCATGGCCGCATTATAAGCCCTATAAACTGCATTGCTTTTAGCTGCGCAGGCAAGATAAACGACGGCATGCGCCAAGGCTAATTCTCCCTCGGGACTACCCAGTCGTTCTTGCGCTTCCCATGCGCTTATGGCCAACGGCAACGCTCTTGGATCCGCATTGCCGATATCCTCTGAAGCAATCCTGACAATTCTGCGGGCCAGATAAGACAAATCACAACCGGCATCCATCATCCGGCACAACCAATATAATGCAGCATCCGGCGAACTGCCCCGTACCGACTTATGTAACGCTGATATCTGATTGTAAAACTCTTCGCCTTGCTTATCGAAACGGCGGGGTCCGCCGGACAGTACTTCTTTGGCAATGGCCTCATTAATACAGTTGCTGTTTTGCGCTGCCGCCAATTCCACGGCAATCTCAAGCAGATTTAACGCTCGCCGGGCATCACCATCGGCGGCCGCTGCAAACTGACGCTTGATCTCCTCGTCCATCTCGATAATCAGATTGCCCAAGCCTTTTTCCTTTTCGGTTAACGCCTTGTTCAATACCGCCAGTAAATCCTCTGTTGACAGTGCATTCAACACATAAACCCTGGCCCTGGACAAAAGCGCATTGTTCAGCGCAAACGACGGATTTTCAGTCGTAGCCCCGATAAAATAGAACGTACCGTCCTCTACATGCGGTAAAAAGGCGTCTTGTTGGGCTTTATTAAATCGATGCACTTCATCGACAAACAAAATGGTGCGTTGCCGGCGAATTTCCCTGGCGGCTTGCGCTTCTGTCACAGCCGCTCTTATTTCCTTGACACCGGCCAACACCGCTGAAATAGGAATAAACAGTGCGTCAGAATGGTTGGCAATCATCCTTGCCAACGTGGTTTTACCGGTACCGGGCGGGCCCCAGAAAATCATTGAGTGCAATCGTCCTGCCGCTATTGCTTCATACAGTGGTTTACCCGGGCTCAACAGATGCCGCTGACCGGTGTACTCATCCAGCTGAGTAGGCCGCATTCGCTCTGCCAAGGGCTTGTTCAAGGTATCATTCACTGTCCGGCCTCAAGTAAGATAGAAACTTACCATGTCATTCCAAATGTCGTCTGCACTTAAAGAGTCGTGTTATTCTTCAAAAACATCCGATCCCGGTGGCGGCGTGAATATAAACAACTCATCATCCAGAGATGGATTGACTGCAATATTCGAAAAATAAATACGGGTTAATTGGCCAAAATTATCGCTTAATTCCATCCCGCCCAGGGTTCCCTTATCCAGCCCGATCAAGACATATTTAAAGCCGCTGTCCTCGTTTTTAGGCAGCAATTTGATCCATTGCATATCTTCATCAGTGCCTTGATCCTGAATATTAAAGTTTTCTTCCAGGTCAATATCACCGCTAAGTAACAGAGCGGGAGTCGAGCCTACCGACTGGTCCAGCTTTTTAACCGTCACCTGTTCCAGGTCCGCATCGTAAAACCAGACCTTACCTGCATTGGAAATGATTTCCTGAGAAAAAGGCTTGGTGTACTGCCAGCGAAACTTTCCGGGCCTACGCAAATAAAACACCCCGTAACTGGTTTGCCGGGCATTGCCTGCTTCATCGACAGCTATTTGTTTAAAATCGGCTTTCAGCGCCTTGGATGACGTTAAAAAAGCCCGTAACTGGCTTACCGGTTTTTCCTGGGCCTGAGTATTCAGCACCGTTAACAATAACAAAATACCTAACCACTGAAACATTTTAAATCGCAACATAATGCTCGCTTTAATTTATTGAAAAAGATTATTTAACCAGGTATCCGGATTCTCAGTACCGCCGCCATTGACGCAAGGTGAACTGGCTTTAGGGGCAGAACCGCGAATATAGGGAAATTGGCTGACGCCGGGACAGTCCTTGTTTGCCAACAAACCGGAGAAAGGGTCTATCCAGACCAGATCGACATTGTCAGGGGGCGTCAACAACACAGGACGCGTACTGATTTTCTGCATAAGACTGGCCCATAACTTCAACGCACCGGTTGAACCGGTGAGTCCTGCCGGTTTGTTATCGTCTCTGCCAACCCACACGACCGAGAGATAATCGCCACTGAATCCGGCAAACCAGCTGTCTCTCATTTCATTGGTTGTTCCGGTTTTGCCCACCAGCTGAAATTCTCTGGGCACATAATTGTAGGCAGAACGTCCCGTTCCCTCGTTCATCACTTCCTGCATGATCGTATTGGTAATATAGGTTGCCGAAGGATCAACCGTTTGCCTGACGGTTAAAGGGTAACTTTGCAAGCGTTTACCCTCACTGTTGACAACACCCCTGATGGATCTCAAGGGCGATGTAAACCCATCACCGGCAAGTGTTTGATAGATTTGCGTTACCTCCATCGGAGTCAAAGGGGAAGCGCCCAAAAGAAATGACGGAAACAGTTCAAACGAACGCGTAATACCCATGCTTCTTAACGTTTTGGCAACACGCGCGACACCTATATCCATGCCGATACGGACTGTCGCCAGGTTATAGGAATTGGCCAAAGCCTTATGAAACGGAACAATACCGTGCTGGGTATTATCATAGTTTTTGGGCTCCCAGAGCTGGCCTTTTGCCGCCTTGACTCTGATGGTAGTGTCGCTGACCGGTGTAGTAATCGTATATTTTGAAGGATATTCAAGCGCGGTCAGGTAAACGAAAGGCTTAATCAATGAACCGATAGGTCGCACCGCATCGACCGCCCGGTTAAAACCGGCTGACTTCGTATCACTGCCGCCCACCAGACCGACGATTTCGCCATCCTCTTTACGGGTAACAACCACAGCAGTTTCCAGTTCCCGCGCTTTTGGATTTTTTTGTAACTCTTTGATTTTTTCGGCAACGGTTTTTTCCAGAGCGTCTTGCACATGGGGTTCCAAGGTCGTGAAAATATTCAGCCCTTCAGAGGTCAAATCTTCTTCCTTGTAGGTCTCCTTTAACTGTCTTTTAACCAAATCAAGAAACGCCGGATATCGGTTTACAGATCGGTGCGTGTTGGCAATGACTTTTAACGGTTCTTTTTTTGACTCGGCGCGTTGCTGTTCATTGATGTAATTCATCTCGGCCATCTTATCGAGGACCAGATCACGGCGTTCAAGCGCTCGCTCCGGATAGCGCCGAGGATCATAGTAAGACGGACCTCGCACTAAAGCCACCAGCGAGGCCACCTGGGTTAACGGAAGATTTTTTAACGGCTGGCCAAAATAAAATTCGCTGGCCAAGCCAAATCCATGCACAGCGCTGGCTCCATCCTGACCCAGATACACTTCATTAAGATAAGCTTCCAATATTTCGTCTTTGTCATAGCGGTACTCTATGATTAACGACATGAACACTTCATTGATTTTTCGAACAAAACTGCGCTCGTTGGTCAAATAGAAATTTTTGATCAACTGTTGTGTGATCGTACTTCCGCCCTGAACGATGCCTCCGGCTCTGACATTGGCCCACATGGCTCTGGCAATCGCTTTCAAGGAAATACCGTAATGCTGGTAAAAATCCCTGTCCTCTGTCGCCAACAATCCCTGTATCAGCGTCGGCGGCGCTTCGGCCAGCTTGATCAGCACTCGATCTTCCTTGCGGGTGGGATAAAAACTACCGATCTGCAATGAATCCAGCCGAAAAATGGTCAGGTCTTTTGACAAGGTTGCATCAAATATTCGCGCTATTTCACTATCGAAAAACTGTACCTTGACCAAACGGCTGTCCTGTTTTTCATCCCAAAAACTAAACGTGCGCGTTTTGATTGTTATTTGAGACGCTTGCCTGGAGTAAGTGCCTTCAGAAGAAAGCTGCGGATCTTCACGGTAATGTAAAAATTGCAAATGACTTTCCAGATTGGCTAAAGTCATTTTATGTCCGGTATACAACTCAAGCGGACTGGCATAAACGCGAGCCGGAATTGCCCACCGTTTACCTTCAAACTGATTGCGTACGTTGTAATCAAGATAACCGATATAACTGGCCAACAAAAAAGCGGCGAAAACCAGAAACAACACCACTAATTTGACCAGCCATCTTTTGACGGGATTGATGGGCTGTTTTTTTTTGTTTCTGCGTACCGTTGATTTTCTTTTCAGTGTACTTTGAGGTCTTGTGGCCATAGTTTAAAAAATTGATTAATCGGTATACGCTTCCTATTTGCCGCAGAATAATCCGCGGCATCAATACTCAAGAAAACCGGTCAGCGAAGCCACTGTATTGATTGTTGATTCTTGTCGCAAGGATGTACCTGATTGAAAGCCATTACCCGGACCTTATCGATATTTATCAGGTGATTGTTTATACCCATCGAAGATCGAAATTCGGCACCGGTATGCCCGTCAAAGTAAGCCGTAAATATATCCATGTAGCCATAGCCGAACACCCCGTTGCCTCCTTAGGCACTGCCGAAATTTGAAGTGCGAAAGGAACACATAATATGGGCTTTCAAGAATACAGCGTTGCTTGTTGGATAAAAATAACTCAACGTTATGAAGTAAACCTGAACAAGGTTAGTTTTAACAAATCAATAAAAATAAGTTGAGGTGCAAAGATTGCTTATTTACGAAGGAAGCTCGAATTGATTTTGCTTAATCCGGCCTATTATACGAAAAATGCGATTTTGTTTCGCCTTCATTTGATAGTTGCGCAAGAGGAACCCGGCCTCCATCAATTAAATCGCGGCTGGGTTTTCCAAAAAGATAGCCTTGCCCGTACTCAATACCCAGGCTGACCAATATCGGTATGACCTGCGGTATCTCTATAAATTCTGCCACGGTTTTTTTCCCCAGTTTCCTGGCGACATCCGCCATCGATTTTACCAGAACTTGATCAGTTTCATCATTGACCAGATTGCGAATGAATTGGCCGTCAATTTTGACATAATCAACAGGGAATTTTTTGAGGTAGTTGAATGAACAAAACCCGGCGCCAAAATCATCCAAAGCAAAATGACATCCTAATGCTCTTATTTTGTTGATCATTTGCCGGGTTTGGTCGAAATTATCAACAGCGGCAGTTTCGGTAATTTCAAACGTAATCCGGTCCGCATTAACCCATGTGAGATCCAGCTTTCGCTTCAGCGTCGGTAATAAACTCCCATCCTGAAAGGCAAAACCGGACAAATTAATCGCAAGACAGATATCTGACATTTCAACGGGCAAAGCGGCCAAAAAATCTAACGCGTTTTCAACCACCCAGATGTCTATGCAATGAATCAACCCCATCCTCTCCGCTACCGGAATAAATTCCATGGGATGAATCACGCTATCGGCCTGCCCCCGCATCCTGATAAGCACTTCATAATGCGAGACAATGCCTGTTTTCAGGTTAATAACCGGCTGAAATACCAGAAAGAAATTTTTGTCGACCAAAGCTTCCCGAATCAGCGGAACCCAGTAAACATCACGGTGCCTTTCCTTGATGGCTTTATCGTCCTCGTTGTAGATCCAGACCATGTTACGGCCGTTTTGTTTTGCCAGATAGCATGCCTGATGGGCTTTGGAAATCAGTTCTTCAGGATGGACAATCACTTTCTGAGTAGGTAACGTAGCGATGCCAATCGATGCGGTGATGTTGTAACACACATCACCGGTAGTGAAGCGGCATTCATCCAGACTTTTGCGAATAGCTTCAGCCGATTCCTTCGCCTGAGTGAGAGACAAGTTTTCGAAATAAAGACAAAATTCATCGGAATCGATACGCGCAAAAAAAACGTCTCTTGTCAGTGTCTTTCTGATTAAAGCGACCACCTCAATAATCAGCCGATCAGCAACATCAAAGCCTTCCAGATCATTGATGAGACCAAAGCGATCAAGATCAATCAATAGCAAGGCGCCGTTCTGATGCAGCGTTTTAAATCGCATCAGGCTTAACCGAATGTGTTGCTCCAGATTGGCACGATTCATCAAGCCAGTCAGTTCGTCATGGGCGATCAAATATTTTAGTTTGGCATCCAGCAGCTTCCGGGTTGCCAGCTCACTGATTAGTTTTTCCTGCTGCTGATTGCGTAAATAACGCTCATTCTTTAAAACCAACAGTAATTCGACCAGAATCAGTAATTCAGACTCTCTGAACGACGCATAAAGATCGTAAATCAAATCCCCTGAAGACTGGATGGAGACATTTATTTCATCCGAAGACTCCGCTTTCAAAATAATAAAAGGCAAGGCAATACCGTTATTTTCGCGGGAAAGAGAGGTGCACATGTGTCCCACATCGCCTCCAGGCAAAAACTCATCGACGATGACCAGACCCAGATCCACTGAATTTTCAGCAAACGGACGAATGATACGATAAATATCCGCACATTCACTCGCAAATGACAAATTGGAAAAGCCTTTTCTCAAAAGCATCGATTCTATGGCTATCACTAACTTAGAATCGATACCGGCTATGATTATTTTCTTGCGTTGTAATGATTTGCTCAGCATCTGACTTTTGGTAAATTCGGATTGTCTATCCCATCAACAGATCCCATTTAAACGGTCCGTTTCTTTGTGTATTTGATTCCACCGGCGCTTCCTTGCATTATGAAAAAGCTCCCCTATGCTTTCAGGTAATCATAGTCATGTATTTACAAATTCCAAATGAAGCCCATGAACAAACCCTATTCGTCTTTTTCACTGAGCAGCAACGATTTAACCCTATCGGATCTATTTAAAGGCGATTTGCAGCTGAGTTCACCGCCCGCCATCTATTTTCAATTGAAAAAAGTGATTGATGATCCCAGTAAAACAATGGCCGATGCAGGAAACGTTATCGATAAGGATCCCGGGCTTACGATTCGTTTGTTAAAACTGGTCAACAGTGCGTTTTTTGGTTTTCCCTCTCAAATCTCAACCATATCCAGAGCCATATCCATAATAGGCACGCAGGAACTGCAAAACCTGGTGTTAGGCACTCTGATTATTGAGAAATTTTCAAATGTGCCTGCAGGCTCTATTTCGCTCAATGACTACTGGGCGCAAAGCGTCAGAACTGCGTTGGCCGCTAAAGAAATTTCAAAAAGAACTCAATCGGCAGAAAAACTGGAAACGATTTTTATCTGTGGTTTGCTGCATGAAATCGGCAAACTGGTTCTCTACAGACGGATACCGGAATTAGCCAGAGAGATCAGTCTGTTAATCGAATCCTCCGATGAAACGGACAGTGCATTGGAACGCAGACTTTTAGGTTTCGACCATTATCAGGTTGGCTCTGAACTCAGCCGCTTATGGAAATTGCCTGAAGTCATTACCGAATCCATTGCTCAACACAATGCCATTTATAATACCGGCCCTTTCAGCGAAACAGCAGCCATTGTTAGACTGGCTGCAAAATTGAGCAAGATGGAATTAGAGGACAGCATTGATAAGGAACTTGATCATTTTAATATTTCCCAAAGTTTACTGGTTGAAATCATGAATTCCGTTCATGATCAATTTGAAGAAATATTCGCAATTTTTTATCCCAAGCGTTGAAGCAAGAATGGGCTTGAGCGATTTATTGCCCTTCAAATTTCCAGCACAATTTTGCCCGTGCAGTGCCCTTCCTCTATCAATCGATGAGCATCGACTGCTTGTTCCAGGGGAAAAATACGCCCTACAGAGACCTTGAGCCGGTTGTCGTCTATCAAGTTTTTGCAGCTATTCAATATAGCCATATGGTTCTCACGCGCCGGTCTCAAGTCACGCAAAAGCGGTGTCAGCATCAATTCAAAACCAATTTTGAGATTCCTGACTCTTGCCTCGGCAAGATCTACCATGCCCGGATCCAATAATGTCACCAAGCTTCCAAAACAGGCCGTTGCATAAATGCTGCTTTGAAAAACCTCGGAACCCACCGTATCCAAGACCAAATCAACGCCGTGGTTATCAGTTAACTGCATGATAGTCTCAACGAAGTCAATCTCCTGATAGTTGATGACGACATCGGCACCCAATGCAGCCACAAAATCGGCCTTTTCCTGAGAGCTTACGGTAGCAATGACTCTGGCTCCTCTTAACTTGGCCAACTGAATAGCGACATGGCCGACACCCCCTGCACCGGCATGGATTAAAACAGTCTGTCCGGGCTGCAAAGCGCCCCTGTCATACAAAGCACCCCAGGCTGTGATCAGAACCAATGGCGCTGCTGCCGCTTCGATAAAGGACAAGGACTGCGGTTTTGCAGCGAGCCAACGGCTATCGATAACCGTATATTCGCAATAGTTACCGGACTCACGACCCAACCCGCCATGACAATACCAAACATCATCACCCGGTTTAAAACCAATAACCTCAGCACCGGTACTGATAACCGTTCCAGCACCGTCACATCCCAAGACAGCGGGCGGCGTGGCCCCATAAAAAAGGCCTTTCCGCCTGATTTTGGTATCTACCGGATTGACGCCAGCCGCTTTGATCCGGATCTTGACCTGATGAGGCTCAGTAATTTGCGGCTCATCAATCTGTTTGACCTGCAAAACATCGGCACCACCAACGGCAGTCATGACAACAGCTTTCATCTTGAATTTCCGTCAAAAATAAAATTGAGCCCGATTATGAATAATTTTCAGCCAATCGTCAGCATTTTGATGTCTTGATAAGAAGTAATTATTCAGCGCAGGTGTAGTGCCTACTTTTCGCAACCCAAAAATAAACGTCATGGCCTTGAAATGTTGGGTTGGCTATCGCCAACCGCAACCTACACGGTGCATCACCTTTTTGGTTGCTCCGCAGAATAACTATGAGAAAATTTATAACAGAATCAAACATTCGCCGTTACGCATCGAATGCCGTAACGGCGGCGATTTAAAAGCGAACCGGCCGGTCGCTGTTAAGCGCCCACACGGCGCTGAGAAGTGCGTTGCCCGCTCCGACTGTCGTTGGAACGGCTGCTCTGGTCGGAAACCCGCTGCTGACCGCTATTGTTGCGCGGATTGTGATGACTTTGCTTCGCCTGCGGTTTCTGCTCGGGCTGTTTGCCATGGCTGCTATTGGACCTGGCACCGTTTGCAGAGCGGGAAGGCCGCTGTTGACGCTGCTTAAAAACCGGTTCGGATTTGATAGTCGGATCTGGCGCAAAACCCTCAATCGCCTCTTTGGGGATTTCGTGTTTAATTAGCCGCTCAATGTCGCGCAGAAAGTCACGTTCATCGATACAAACCAGAGAAACCGCTTCCCCTTCATTTCCGGCGCGCCCGGTGCGTCCAATCCGGTGAACATAATCTTCCGGTATGTTGGGCAGCTCGAAATTAACGACATGCGGCAACTGATCGATGTCCAGCCCGCGCGCGGCGATATCGGTAGCAACCAAAATACGAACCGCTCCGCTCTTAAAATCCGCCAGGGCTTTGGTGCGCGCACCCTGGCTTTTATTGCCGTGAATAGCGGCCGAACCTAATCCGTCGCGGTTAAGCTGTTCAGCAAGCTTGTTGGCACCGTGTTTCGTGCGTGTAAATACCAGCACCTGACGCCAGTTTTGTTTACTGATCAAATGAGACAAAAGCTCGTGTTTACGAGTACGGTCGACCAGATGAACGACCTGACTGACTGTTTCTACAGTCGTGTTGCGCCGGGCCACTTCGATCTGCGCAGGATTATGCAGCAAGCCATTGGCAAGCTGGCGTATTTCATCGGAGAAAGTTGCCGAGAACAACAAATTCTGACGTCCGTCGACACCAATAGGCGGCAACAAGGCAAGAATTTTACGGATATCGCGAATAAAGCCCATATCCAGCATGCGGTCAGCTTCATCCAGAACCAAAATTTCCAGATGCGATAAATCGACTGTCTTCTGAGCGATGTGATCAAGCAGACGACCGGGCGTAGCAATAACGATTTCTGGGCCTCGGCGCAATTGCGCAATCTGAGGATTGATACTCAGACCACCGAAGATAACCGTTGACTTGAACGATAGATATTTACCATAGGTAGCGACACTCTCGGCAACTTGTGCGGCAAGCTCACGGGTCGGGGTGAGAATCAGCGCCCGGACAGGGCGGCGATTGCCGAGTGGCTTGCGGGTATGTAAGCGATGTAACAGGGGTAACGTAAAACCGGCAGTTTTACCGGTGCCGGTTTGAGCACCGGCCAAAACATCGCGTCCCTCAAGAATCGCTGGAATGGCCTGAAGTTGAACCGGAGTTGGAGTGGTGTAGCCTTCTTCGGACACAGCACGGACTAATTCGGCTGCTAAGCCGAGTTCTGAAAATAACATTTTGGATAAAGCTCCTGGAATGGCCTAACCGGGGATTACCCTGGGTCAGTCTAGGCGGAATTCGTGTAGGGTGGATGAGATCGAAGTGTACCGGAAGAGGTGACCGCGAGGAACACCGCAGACTGAGCGGTGTAAAGGAGGGTATTGTAACAGACAGGACAGACCTTACCTCGGCTTTTTTTTAAAAGTAATGGAATGGCTGGCAATAACATCCCGGTGATTTGATTTTATTGCATCAGCCGGTACAAGCTGAAGCCTAATTCATAAAGTTAAATTTAATGGCTAAACGGGTGAGTTCCACATCATTTTTAACATTCAGTTTATCGTAAAGCCTGTAACGGTAAGTATTGATGGTCTTATCACTAAGCGTCAGTGATTCGGACATCTCTTTTATTGATTTGCCGTTCAAGATCATCACCACGACTTCTGATTCGCGTTGAGATAAGCGGCTAAAAGGTGAGTTATCATCGGGATCCAGGCCCCAAAATGCCAGATTTCTGGCTACTTCAGAGCAAAGATAACGCTCCCCGTTCATCACTTTCCGGATGGCAATAACCATTTCTTCGACAGGCGAGCTCTTTGAA
Source organism: Methylomicrobium sp. (assembly GCA_018333785.1). Taxonomy (GTDB): domain Bacteria; phylum Pseudomonadota; class Gammaproteobacteria; order Methylococcales; family Methylomonadaceae; genus Methylicorpusculum. The sequence goes on from JAGXSU010000196.1 coordinate 51,039, forward strand.
ATAAATCCGGCAGCGCCCATTTTCATGAGCTGATGAGGGACGTGACCATCACTGTAAACAGAAAGCGCTATCACTTTTATGGCGGGAAACTCCAGCAAAA
>JAGXSU010000197.1 GCA_018333785.1 Methylomicrobium sp.
TTCTTGGCAACCCTCAACTTATTAGCTTTCCTCACTCATACGGTGCTTGAATGGCTCGACGAGGCTTACCGTGCCGTACGCAATGCCGCACCTTCCAGACGGACATTCTTCGAACAATTCCGAACCTTACTTCAATTTATGCCTTTTGATAATTGGCAGCATTTGATGCGGTTCATGCTCTATGGAGAAAATCAAATACCTAGAAAAACGTAAGGTTTTAAAATGGGAATTGCTGCCAACTACCGGTTACAAGGACAATAAGGAATATCAATGCTAAAGTCACACCTCCAAGCATAGTTATTACTTGACCAATTTTAGTAATTATTTGTGCGGTCGAATAATTCATGTTGCGATACCTGACTCAAAGCAAAGAGGTGCGCAACTAAGCGCAGCGACCCTTTGATCATTAAGATACGCGTTATTCATTAGCTTGGTTTGCCCAATGACTATGAACATTTTTTAACTCATTAAGCCAAAAATGTAATCTGTCTCCACCATTAAATCGACCGACACGCTGAGCCATTGTAAAAAATCCATTTCCGGGCATATTGTCCTTAGTGTGAATAACGACAGCAGATAAGAGGGGGTGCCCAGCGCAATGCTCGTGTACGGATATTTCATCCAAAAGGCGGCTAATTTCGTCGCGATCAGCCGGCTCATTCATATCTAAGTGAACAATTAAACCTGCGTCTGAGTAACGGGTGTAAAGTCCGTTAGCTGCAATTCCTAATAAATATTGATAAAGCTGCTGATTCATTTGCTTTCCTAAAGAAAGAGCACGGGGGGCAAGTCTTGCCGCTAAGCATAAAAGCTTATGGGTTCAATCCTTACATTTTAAACATATCGATTTTACAAAATACACATTACGTGCTGCAACTTGTTATGACATTGCTTGACCATGGTTCCAAAGTTCGTACTCGCTGATATCAACCTCGCTACTCCAGGCCACAGCATATCCTCCTTGTTCAACTTTTACAGATTTGAATATGGCGGGGTTCCTCAACAGGTAAAACATTTCCTTACTTAGCAGAGGAGTGACATCATATTTTTTCTTTACGTTATTATCGAACTCATTACAAGTAGAGTGGTCGTCGATTGCCGATGCTGGTTTGACCTTTGGATATCGCATGACTTACTCCAATGGAGGTAATTTATGAAATTCCTGGGTATCCCGCATTTTTTTTTTCATTTCGCAGTAGTAGAAGTCAATCTAGCGAATAACCGAACCCGATTCATTGCGCATTTTGCGCGAAGTTAGTGAGGTCAAATCTTTAATAGTGACCTGCGGTAAAGGGATTCTCAAAGCTTTCCAGTACTTTGATGTAGTTGATTCTTTCAAAAGCGCCGGGATCAGACACATTTTTTTTGCTCATGACACCTTTTATTTCCTCCAGAGATTGATAGCCGCGAGCGGTTAACCAGTGTTCCAGTCCATCCACGAGCACCTGCAAAAATTGCGGCCCGTTTTTCATCAATGCGGAGGCCACCATGACCGTATCGGCTCCGGCGAGCAGATATTTGATGACTTCAACCGGCGAGTGCACGCCCCGACTGGCGGCTAACGAAGCTTTCAGCTGGCCATGCAATACAGCAATCCATAGCAGCGGCAGTCTGATTTCATCCGGGCTGCTGTAGCTGGATCGAGGGTCAACCTGCAATTTATCCAAATCAAAATCCGGTTGATAAAAGCGGTTGAATAAAACCAGGGCGTCAGCCCCCGTCTCATCCAGGCGCTTTGCCATATTACCGATGGCGCTGAAAAAAGGGCTTAACTTAACGGCAACCGGTATTGTGACCGCATTTTTGACAGCTTTTAATATTTCAAAATAACGTTGTTCAATTTCTTGAGCGCTTAAGCTGATATCCGTGGGTAAAAAGTAAATATTTAATTCCAGCCCATGAGCTCCGGCATCTTGAATAAGCTTTGCATAATCAATCCAGCCGCTGTTGGTGATTCCGTTCAGACTACCGATGATCGGAATATCAGTGCTCTCTACCGCTTTTCTGATCTTGTTGAGGTAGCGGTCAGAATCTTTGGGGGCATCGGAAATGTGCGGAAAAAAATTAAGTGATTCGGCAAAGCTGTCCGCGCCTGATTCCAGAAAAAAATCGAACGCATCGTTTTCCCGGCGAATCTGTTCTTCGAACAAGGAATGCAAGACAATAGCCGAGGCCCCTGAATCTTCGAGTGTCTTGATTCCGGCCAGAGAATCGGACAAAGGGCACGAAGACACCACAATCGGGTGTTTTAAATTTAGTCCCATGTAACGCGTGGATAAGTCCATACAGATTGCCTCTACTCGGAAAAGGTGGCGTCGGGATGAAACTGGCTGCCCTTACGGGTTGCCATTTGTTCGTAAATATCCCATTTCTGGTTAACCAGCTGTTGGGCCAGTTCTAGCATCCTATCCGCTTCATCCGGATTGGTGCGTTGCAGCATTTTGTAGCGTAATTCATTGTAAGCGTAATCTTTGAAAGCTCTGCGAGGTCTGGGCGAATCCAGTACGAAGGGGTTTTTATCCGCCTGCCTGAGTGCCGGGTTGTAGCGGACTAATGGCCAATAGCCGGTGGCTGTGGCCAGCGCTTGTTGTTTCAAGCCGTTTTGCATGTTAATACCATGCGCAATGCAGTGGCTGTAAGCCAGAATCAATGAAGGCCCCGGATAAGCTTCAGCCTCACGCATGGCCAATAGTGTTTGTTGCGGATTGGCTCCCATTGCGATACGGGCAACATAGACATTGCCATAGGAGATGCCCTGCAGTGCGATATCCTTTTTGGCAACGGTCTTTCCGGCGGCGGCAAATTTCGCTACTGCGCCCAAGGGCGTGGATTTTGACATTTGGCCCCCGGTATTCGAATAAACTTCGGTGTCCATTACCAATACATTGACATCCCGGCCGCTGGCCAGAATATGATCGAGTCCCGCCGAGCCTATGTCATAAGCCCAGCCGTCGCCACCCACAATCCAGATGCTGCGGCGTACCAGATGATCGGCCACCGATAGCAGATCACGGGCAGGCTCTGTATCCAGATGCAACAATACGGCTTTTAGTTCAGCGACACGCTCCCGTTGTATGCGAATTTCGGATTCTGTTTTCTGTCTGGCGCTGGTGATGTCGCGGATAAATCCGGCGCCCAATTCCGCTTCAAACTGGCGGGTGAGTTGAACCGCAAGATCATGGTGTTTGTCTGCGGTCAACCGAAATCCGAAGCCGAATTCAGCGTTATCTTCAAATAATGAATTTGACCAGGCGGGCCCTCTGCCTTCATGATTTTTCGTCCAGGGTGTGGTCGGTAAATTTCCCCCGTAGATTGAAGAGCAGCCGGTCGCATTGGCTACGATCAGGCGGTCACCAAACAATTGCGAGATGAGTTTGACATAAGGCGTTTCTCCGCAGCCCGCACAGGCACCCGAGAATTCAAACAGGGGTTCCAGGAATTGAGCGCCGCGTATGGAGGAAAAATCGACTCGGGCTCTGTCGTTGACCGGTAAGGTTTCAAAAAAGCTGATGTTTTCTTTCTCAGACACCATGAGCGGTTCTTTATCTTTCATATTGATCGCCTTAACGCCGCTCTCCTTAAGACTTAAGGCCGGGCAAACGCTGACGCAGAGATTACAGCCGGTGCAATCTTCCAGATAGATTTGTAAGGTGTAGCGGGTTTCGGGAAAGCCGCGCGCACTGATAGGCGCCGATTTGAAACTTGCCGGAGCGGCATCCAGTGCGCTTTGATGATAAAACTTGGCTCGGATGACGGAATGAGGACAGACAAAACTGCAGTTGCCGCATTGTATGCAAAGTTCCGGTTTCCATTCAGGGACAAAATCGGAAACATTGCGTTTTTCCCAGGCCGTTGTGCCGGATGGGTAAGTGCCGTCTATCGGCATTTCGCTGACAGCCAGATCATCACCTAAACCGGCAATCATTTTTGCGGTAACGTTTTGCACAAATTCCGGTGCCTCGATCGGAATAATTGGCGGCATTGCCAGTGTGCTGGTCGCTGTTTCAGGAACCATGACCTGATATAAATGCGCCAGTGTCTGGTCGACGGCGGCATAGTTCTTTAAAACGATTTCCTCGCCTTTTCTGCTGTAGGTTTTTTTAATCGCTTCTTTAATTTTGGCGATGGCCTCAGTTCTGGGCAACACCCCGGAAAGAGCAAAAAAACAGGTTTGGAGTATGGTGTTGACACGGCTGCCCATGCCGCTTTCGCGTGCTACGGTGGTGGCATCGATGACATAAAAGGACACTTTTTTGTCGATAATCTTGTCTTGCACATAGCGGGGCAAATGCTGCCAGACTTCTTCAGCAGAGAAAGGGCAATTTAAAAGAAAGACCGAGCCTTCTGCCGCTTTTGCCAGAATGTCGGTTTTGAACAGAAAATTGAATTGATGACACCCGATGAATTGTGCCGATTGGACAAGATAGGGCGCGTGTATCGGATCAGGGCCGAAACGTAAATGCGATACTGTTTGAGAGCCTGATTTCTTTGAATCATAGACAAAATAACCCTGAGCGAAAAAATCAGGGATATCGCCGATGATTTTGATGGTGTTCTTATTCGCGCCAACCGTACCATCGGCACCCAAACCATAAAATAATGCCGAGATGACATTGTCCGGATCAATATTAAAACCCGGATCATAGTCCAGACTGGTATGGCCGACATCGTCGTTGATGCCTATCGTAAAGCGGTGCTTGGGCTTGTCTTTGCTGAGCTCGTCAAAAATGCCTTTCACCATGGCCGGGGTGAATTCTTTGGAAGACAAGCCGTAACGGCCTCCGATGGTCCGGGGCAGGTTAGCTAATTCATCGGTAGTGAAAGCTTCCGTCAAGGTGTTAATGACATCATGAAGCAAAGGTTCGCCGGTGGATCCGGGGGTTTTACAGCGGTCCAGCACGGCAATTTTAAGGGTGGTGCCGGGTACAACCGCTAAAAACGCTTTTTCGTCAAAAGGCAGATAGAGGCGCACATGGATCACGCCCACTTTTTCGCCGAGAGCAACCAGAGCCTTGACGGTTTGTTTGACCGTTTCGGCGGCCGAACCCATGATCACGATAATGCGTTCGGCATCCTCTGCGCCGGTATATTCAAACAATTGATACCGGCGGCCGGTTAATTCAGCAAATTTGTCCATGGTTTTTTGGACGATGGCCGGTGTTTGCTGATAAAAAGGATTAACTGTTTCACGCGCCTGAAAATAGACATCCGGGTTTTGCGCGGTTCCCCTGATAAACGGATTATCCGGATTCAAGCCTCTGGCTCTGTGTTCCCTGACTTTTATCGGGTCTATCATGGCGCGAATTTGCTGGTCGTCCAGCAATGCGATTTTATTGACTTCGTGAGAAGTTCGAAAGCCGTCGAAAAAGTGAATGAAAGGAATCCGTGCTTCCAGGGTAGCAGCCTGGGCAATCAGAGCCATGTCGTGTGCTTCCTGAACCGAACTGGAACCCAATTGAGCGAAGCCGGTGTCGCGGACAGCCATCACATCCGAATGGTCACCGAAAATCGACAAGCCTTGAGCGGCCAATGAACGGGCGGCAACATGAAAAACCGTCGAGGTCAGTTCCCCGGCGATCTTGTACATGTTCGGGATCATCAGCAATAAGCCTTGCGATGCAGTGTAGGTTGTCGTCAATGCGCCTGTTTGCAGTGCGCCATGAACGGCTCCGGCGGCACCGCCTTCGCTCTGCATTTCGGCAATCAGTGGAATATTGCCCCAGATATTGGTTTTGCCTTCGCTGGCCCACTGATCAGCCCATTCGGCCATGGTCGACGAGGGCGTGATAGGATAGATCGCGCAGACTTCATTGGTTCTATAAGCCACATACGCAACCGCTTCATTGCCGTCGACAGTAACCAGTTGTTGTTCAGTCATTGCTTAAGCTCCCTGTTCAGATTGCATTTCTATGGCATGGCACGGGCATTGTTCGTAACAGACGGCGCACCCGGTACATTTCTCATAATCAAAGCGGTAACGATTTCCCGGGCCCAGTTTGACTACGGCAGTTTCAGGACACGAGCCGTAACAGCCGTCACATTCAAAGCAATTGCCGCAAGAATAGCAGCGCTGCGCTTCAAAAGTGGCATCGGCAGTCGTGAGTCCTGAGACAATTTCAGTGAAGCTTCCGGCGCGTTGCCCGGAGTCCAGAATACCTTGGGCTTTTTGGTCGGCATCGGTCGAATACCAGGTGTGGAGGTGCTCATGGCTGACCAAGTCATGTTTTGGTGCCTGTGTATAGCGGCTGTTGCTTAGCCAGGCGTCAATGTGCCGGGCCGCTTTTTTACCGTGTCCGACGGCGACCGTAACAGTCCGTTCGCTGGGCACCATGTCGCCGCCGGCAAAGATGCCGCTGGATCCGGTTTGCATGGTCGAATCCACGATAACGGTGCCGTCCTCTTTATAATCAATTCCAGGCACGGCTTGTAAAAAACCCGTATCCGTTTCCTGTCCGACTGCCAAAATCAGTGAGTCGGCTTCCAATGTCTCGTATTGTCCTGTCGGTTGCGGGCGGCCATTCTTGTCAATGGTCATGACCTCAACGGTCAATGATGTTTCATCCATTTCCTTGATCGTCCGCAGCCAGTTGATTTTGACGCCTTCTTCCAGCGCTTCGTCCGCTTCGAAATCATGAGCTGGCATATGCTCGCGGTCGCGGCGATAGATAATCAAGGCTTCTTCTGCGCCCAGTCGTTTGGCGGTTCGGGCCGCATCCATTGCGGTATTGCCGCCGCCGTATATAGCCACTTTACGGCCTATTTTGGGCGAATTTCCTGCGGCAACCTCACGTAAAAAAGTTACAGCATCCAGCATTTTTGAAGCTTCCCTGGCCGGTATGTCGACGCGTTTGCTTAAATGTGCACCGACAGCGACAAATACTGCGTCAAAATTGCCTTCCTTTTTATCGGCTAAAAGATTATTAACTTTGCGATTCAGGATGATTTCGACGCCTAAAGATTCTATGCGGGCAATTTCCTGATCCAGTTCTTTACGCGGTAAACGGTAGGTCGGAATTCCAAAGCGCATCATGCCTCCGGCGACCGGGCCTGCTTCATAAATGACAGCTTTATGTCCTTTTCTCGCCAAATGATAAGCAGCGGATAAGCCACTGGGCCCGGCTCCGATTATTAACACGCGTTTGCCGCTGGGTGCGGCATCGGATTCAATGGTCCAGCCTTCGGCTACCGCCATATCGCCGAGAAAGCGTTCAACAGCATGTATGCTGACGGCGCTATCAAAATGCGAGCGGTTGCAGCTGGTTTCGCAGGGATGATAGCAGACGCGGCCATGCACAGAGGGCATCGGGTTGTCCTGCATGATGACCTGCCAGGCCTGCTTGAAATGACCGGCCTGGACTAATGCCAGCCAGGCTTGAATATTTTCACCCGCCGGGCAGGCGTTGTTGCAAGGGGGTAAAAAGTCTTTGTAAACAGGCCGTTGACTGCGAATGGCACCCGTACCCAATTCGTGACTGTGAAGATTAGCCGGACGCGTGACATCAGAAGGATTCTTGCTCATTAGGTCAGCTCATTTGTTTGATTTGGAGAAATCAGCTTTAGGAAAAGATTCTAAGAAATAGTTTGTTGCGGATAGGGCTAATCAAAGCTAAACCCGGTATTCATTGCCGGTGGACTCGCAATCTTCGGTAATTCCGGCAATTATTGTGATTCCAGTAATCAGAGGACCGCTTAACGTTCAACTCAAGATTGGAAAAACGATAAATTCAGAGGAGAGTTTAATTCATACGAAATGGGAATGTAAGTAACATATTTTATAAGGTTACTTAATTGGAACGTGATTTGATTTGTACCGGCCTAATGAATTAAGTTTCCGGCTAAAACTAAACAGTCTTTTGGCAAAGGGTTTGCCTGGGTATCCCATTTGAAACAAAGGGGTATAAGTGATCTGACAGATAAAAATGCCTGTCTATTTTTGTAGTCGATAAAGCAGTATCTCCCACTTGCGCCGTAACACGCTATCGTCCTTGAACCGACGGTTCAAGTGGGAACTCAATCTACTTATCAGGCTCCCCGAATAAACGGGTATGCACACCAATGTAGAAATCAGCTCCCGGGGTAAATATAGGTTCAGGAAACACCCAGCACATCCTCGAACGCTGTAGGAGATACGTGCAACTATTCTAGCGCGTTTCTGAATTTTCCAAAACGTTTTCTATTTTTCCGCTTAATTTGATCAGGGTTTCTGTGAGATTCCGCTCAAGTTCCCGGTTGCGGGTTTCTGCGATGTGTAATTCATGCGCCAGATTAAGGGCAGCCATGACGGCTATTCTGTCCGTGCCGACCACTTTGCCGGAATCTCTGATTTTGCGCATCTGATTGTCGAGCTGACGTGCGGACTCAAGCAGGCCGGTTTGTTCGTCAGGCGCGCAGGCAATTTTATATTCTTTGCTCAGAATGTTGATGGTAATTGCTGATACATTTTTGTTCATGCGCCGTGCTCCATTGCTTTTAACCGGGATATCATCGCTTCGACCCGGGTTCTGGCCAGGCTGGTTTTTTCGAGTAATTTGGCTTTTTGACGAACCAGTTCTTCTTGTTTGATTTTGAGCGAGTTATTTTCGTTTTTTAATGAATTGTATTGCTCGATAAGTTGATCCAGCTTGTCTTCCAGATCTTTCAATTCAAGGGACTGATCATTTTCAGGATGTGTCATGGCAGTGGTTGTCTGTAAAGCTTGGAAAAAAGTAATATCCCGTCTCAATTACAACACGAGACTAATTCGGCACTAAGCCGATCAAAGGAAGTCTATGGTAACAAAATTATGGCTTTTCAAGTATCATTCGTAAGAAAATCAAGCGCATTTTAGTTTAGCCCTACTGCCAATCATTGCTTATGGATTATCACGTTTTTGAATCTCTTTTTGTCGCTGCCGGAACGAATTGCTCAGTCGCCGAGGCTCACGGCCTGGCAACCGGAATGTTGTGTGTTGATGAGCGTGCGAATGCAGCCAATTGGTTAACCGAATTGTTTGATGCGGATGCTCACAGCGATTCTTCGGATTTCAACAAATTTTTTGAAACTACCCGCGCATCGATAATCAGCGACGACTACCGCTTTGACTTGCTGTTGCCGGATGACCTGAATGATCTTGAAGAACAGGTCGAGGCCCTGCGCGATTGGTGTCAGGGTTTCTTGTTTGGCGTCGGTTATTCCGGAGGCTCAGGTGCCTGGCCTGGAGAAATCAGTGAAATTCTGAAGGATATTGTTGAAATTACCAAAATCGAAGCGGGACAATACGGCAGTGGTGATGCCGATCAAGATGATCTGAACGCAAAAGCCGAAGAAGACAAGGCGGCTTTCATAGAAATTAACGAGTATCTTCGTGCCTCGGTTTATATGATACGCGAAGAATTTCTCAGTCAGGCTGAAAGCGCTACCCATTGAAGTAAGTCAGACGCTTGGTATTCTGCTGATACCCTGGACGAAAATCAGCCCGTTTAGCCGGACTTTATTCAGGAAAAACGACCGGATTACTCCATTAACTCCCCCTCATGACACATAACTAAATGAAACAAGTTGAATTTAAAAAACGCCGCAAGCTTTTGATGAAGCGGATCGGTCAGGGAAATATCGGACTGATAGGCAGTGCGTCAGAACAGACACGTAATCGTGATGTCAGTTATCCATTTAGACAGGACAGTGATTTTTATTATTTGACGGGGTTCAATGAGCCTGAAGCCCTGGCGGTATTTATTCCCGGAAGACCTCAGGGCGAGTACATCCTGTTCTGCAGGGAGTTTGATGAAAAGAAAGCCTTGTGGGAAGGTGCGCATGCCGGATTGATGGGTGCGACTAAAGATTATCAGGCCGATGATGCTTTTCCGATTGATGACATCGATGATATTTTGCCTGGATTGCTGGAAAACAAAGGCAAGGTTTTTTATCCGATGGGACGCGACAGTGACCTTGACCACAGTTTGATGGACTGGATCAATCATTTGCGTGGTCAGACCCGCTCAGGCATCAGCGCACCCATGGAATTGGTATCGCTGGAACATATCGTTCATGAAATGCGGCTTATAAAAAGCCCGGCCGAGCTTAAGCTTATGCGAAAAGCGGCGGAAATTTCAGCGCAGGCTCATGTCAAGGCCATGCAATTGAGCCGACCCGGATTATTCGAATATCAAGTCGAAGCTGAAATTGTTCATCATTTCATGACCAACGGTTTAAGAGCGGTGGCTTATCCCTCTATCGTTGCCGCAGGCAAAAATGCCTGCACCTTGCACTACACAGAAAATGCAGACTCGCTTAAAGCCGGCGATTTATTGCTGATCGATGCCGGTGCCGAGTGCGATCATTATGCGGCCGACATCACCCGGACATTCCCGGTGTCAGGGCAATTTAATGAGCCGCAAAAACAGTTGTATCAGTTGGTTTTGGATGCTCAGTATGCGGCCATTGCCGAGATCAGGCCTGGTACTCCGTGGAACATAGCCCATGAAGCTTCGGTTTCGGTATTGACCAAAGGACTGGTTAAACTGGGTCTGCTCAAAGGCCGTACTTCCAAGCTGATCAAAGATGAAGCCTACAAAGCTTTTTACATGCACCGGATCGGCCATTGGCTGGGTATGGATGTACACGATGTCGGCGATTATAAAATCAATGATGAATGGCGATTATTGGAACCGGGCATGGTCTTGACCATTGAGCCGGGTTTGTACATTCCCAGCGACTGCGCGACGGTTGATGAGCAGTGGCGAGGAATCGGCATCCGTATTGAAGACGATGTGTTAGTTACTGAAGACGGCCATGAAATTTTAACCAGTCTGGTGCCCAAGTCCGTTGAAGCGATTGAAGCGCTGATGCAGGCCGCCTGATGCAAAGCCATTACGATGTATTGATTGCCGGAGGCGGGTTAGCCGGTAATTGTCTGGCTCTGGCATTGAAAAATTCCGGCTTGAATATCGCGATTATCGAGGCGCAAACTCGCAAACAGCTTCATGAATCACCTGCCGGTGACAGAGCGCTGGCGCTGGCGAGCGGAACGGTTGAATTGTTGGGTGACTTGGGCATTTGGCAAGGCATCAGTGAAATGGCCACGCCCATCGTCAATATTCATGTGTCGGATCAGGGGCATTTCGGAAAAACACGGCTGGCCGCTCAAAAAGAAAATGTAGCTGCGCTGGGCTATGTGATTCGGGCAAGAGACATAGAAACCCATGTGGCCAGGCTGGTCGATGAGGCCGGTATTACCTTGATCTGCCCGGCACGCGTTGCCGGATTGATGAGTACTGATTTCGACATCGGCGTCAGTGTCAAAGCCGGTAACGATTCGCATGCGTTGACCGCTTCGTTACTGGTAGGCGCAGATGGTGGCAATTCTTCGGTGCGCAAGTTGCTGGATATCGATCAAGACATTACCGAATATGGCCAGACCGCTCTTGTTGCCACGATAACCTGCAGTTTGCCGCATCAAAATATCGCCTTTGAACGCTTCACGTCTTCCGGTCCTTTGGCTTTATTGCCTATGGAAGGTCAAACTTGCGCTCTCGTCTGGACGCGCAAACACGAAGAAGCGGAATATCTTAAAGACTGCAGTGAGCAAGAATTTATCGAGCGCTTACAGGATTGTTTCGGTTACCGGCTGGGTGAGTTGAGTTTGTCGGCACCGAGGCGGGCATTTCCGTTAAGCCTGATCCGTGCCGAAGCGATGGTGTCCGGGCGAGCAGTCATCATCGGCAATGCGGTTCATCAATTGCATCCTGTTGCTGGGCAGGGATTTAATCTGGGTTTGAGAGATGTGGTTCAGCTGGCTGACACGCTGCTGCATCAAATTGAGATAAACGGAGATATTGGCGATCCGGACCTACTCAAAAAGTATGCGGATACCCGCCAGCAGGATTTATCAAAAGTGATCGGTTTTACCCACACACTGGTCAGCGTTTTTTCAAACCAGTGGGCGCCGTTAGCGCTGGTCAGAAATCTGGGCTTGGCTTTGCTCGATATTGCTCCTTCGGGAAAAAGCCTGTTGACCCGACATGCGATGGGCCTGGCAAGTCAATTGCCCCGGCTGGGCAAAAACCGTTGAGCCTGATCGGGCCCGCAAACGGGACCCGTACCCCGGATTGCCGTTTTGTAGGATGTGGTGAGGATCGAACCGCATCAAAATAACAATACCGCAAACAAAAACGGGTGCGGCAAACTGTAGGGCGTTTTCGCGATAGCAAAACGCCAACATTGTTTAAAGCTATGGCGGATTGAGCGATCTGTTAGCGGCTTTTAGGCCAACGATTCGGATTTCGGGCATCATGCATACCGCCAATATACGAATCAAATTGCTACGCGCCACTTAAAACAAACCGAATGGAAATCCTGGGATGAGGGCGCGGCGAACCCCTGGAATTATCTCGGCATAAAGTAATGGTGCTTGCCCCAGCCGTTTTAGCTGCAGTTCTATTGCGACAATAAATTCTTCGCCAAGTCCTGAGCTCTTTGACTCATACCATTCTTGGGCTTCGCCCGTTTCACGTAAGGCTCGTGCAGAAAACTTCAGGTGGTACGCCATGAGCCATCTTTTAGGCATGATTTTACTTGATCCCAGGAATAACCAGCCTCTGGGTTCTTCTCAAACTCAATCATGCGCAGTTCCAGTTCGGCTTTAAGCTCCGGTGATACTTCCAAAGCTTCAGGTACTGCGGCAACGCTGTCCCAGATAAGCTCAACGAGCCGAATGCGCTCCTGCACCGGAAGCTCAAGAATATCGGTAATAGAGATATTGTTCATGGTGGACACTGTCCCCTTTCGTTAAAAATCAAAAGCGAAGCTTACAACCTAAAAAGAGCGGTTGAATCCACTAAGCAGGCGCTGGCAGGCATTCCGGCGGCTGCAATTGACGCCCCTTGAGGTACTTAACCAGCGCTAAACTCAAGATTCGGTACCAGCGCTGGATCGCGGTCAACTGCTCCGCAGTTGACCGAAGCTCCCTGAAGAACGCGGCAATCTTGCGACAGTGTTGCTCGACTTTTTCAGCTTCGGCGTGCGTGCTGCTGATGGTCAAGCGGTTTTGACCGGCATGACGCGTCTG
>JAGXSU010000198.1 GCA_018333785.1 Methylomicrobium sp.
GGGTTCAGGCATTTTTAAATACTTGCTGACGGTATTGCGGGATAGTCCCAATTCTTTAGCAATCTTACGCTCTGTTAAGCCGTTGCCGTTATCGTATAACGATTTGATCTTATGAATCACAAGCCACTCCTTCATCTCACTCCCGGAAAAAATTCGGGGACTGTCTCAGATTTATTTTTAAAATGAAAGTCTGAAAAAGTGGCTCAAAATTAATGGCCATTTTTGGCTCAGTTTAATTGGCCATTAACACTCGCACAACTTTGCTAAAGTATTGATGAAAAATAGTAAAACGGATGATGTGGATGCGGATACCTTAGCGGTCTATACCGAACGGATGGATTTTGTACCTTGGTCCCGCCCCTCTAACGAAACCATCGCTTCACGCTGCCTCTCCCGCCGCATCTGTGCGCTAACCAAACAAAAGACGGCGGCCAAGAATCAGTTACATGCCTTAAGCGTCATGGCTGAAACACCGAAAGCCGTGCTGCGGGATGCCCAATTGGCGATTGCCCAATTAGAGAAGCGCATTGACAAGTTAACCGCAGAAGCGCTGGCGTTGATCGACAAACAGCCGGAACTGCGTAGGGCATTGGCCTTGTTGACCAGCGTTAAGGGCATTGCCAATACCAGTGCGATTGGGCTTATGGGCGAACTGCTGTTGTTGCCCCCTGACATGTCTCACCGAGAATGGGTGAAGTTTGCCGGACTCGATCCGAGAGCGTTTGATTCCGGTAAAAGCGTCCACAAAAAAACGCGCATATCCAAGGCGGGTAATAGCCATATCCGTGCCGCTCTGTACATGCCTTCCTGGAGTGCTATCCAGCATGATCGGCACATTAAAGCGTATTACCAGCATCTCCTCGATATGGGTAAGTTACCGTTACAGGCCTGTTGTGCGGTCATGCGTAAATTGTTACACGCGATTCACGGCATGCTCAAGCACGATAAACCATTCGATAACACACGTTTTTATGCTATTCCGTCAATCGCTGAATAGTAAAAAAATGCTCATTTTTAACTTGATTTTGAACAGAGTATCTACATGGACGTATTCACGGCGTCCTGTCGGGCGAGTGACCGCTCTCTATTTCTCCTTAACACCTATTACTTTCATTTGACGGGGCGAATGCAGGACTTTCATGAACGGTTAGGATTTCTACGTGGATTTAAATGACTCTGTTGACGGTGGTTTTGCCCGAATAAGGCCTAACCCGGCAAGCGGAAAGTATTAACAGGAAATGCGTCGACTGAAAATACCGCTAAAAAGCAAATCGGAGTGCGCGTTTAACCAACGTTCAAATTGATTTATTGGGCTAAACAGCGGTTAATTTAATACCAGAGATGAATTTTGAGGTTTTTATCTGAATGGCTATTTTATTAGCCTTTGATTCAATTGGTCGGGACGAAAGGATTTGAACCTTCGACCCCTTGCACCCCATGCAAGTGCGCTACCAGGCTGCGCTACGCCCCGACGATTTGAAAGGAGGTGAATGATACTGTATTTTGGACTGCTTGTGAACTGAAAACCCGCTTATCTTTGATGAATAAATCCGGATTAATGCATCAGTCGAACGCCTTGATTGGGTCACTTTATTTAAGCAATTCCAAAATATCTTCCAATTCGCCAATCATCTGGTGAATCAACTGTTTGGAACGGGTTGTATCTTCTTTGACATTGTCACTGGACAAATGCGCACGGGCTCCACCTATGGTATAGCCTTGTTCATAGAGCAAACCGCGGATCTGGCGTATCATCAACACATCGTGCCGCTGGTAATAGCGCCGATTGCCTCTTCTCTTAACCGGCGCCAGCTCGGTAAATTCTTGTTCCCAGTAACGCAACACATGAGGTTTTACCCCACATAACTCACTAACCTCACCGATAGTGAAGTATCGCTTTGCCGGTATCGGCGGCAATTCGTTATTATTACTCGGTTCCAGCATATGCTTCTACCCGTGCCTTGAGTTTCTGTCCTGATCTGAACGTCACAACACGACGGGCAGTAATGGGAATTTCTTCTCCCGTTTTGGGATTTCTTCCCGGCCGACTACTTTTATCTCTTAACTCGAATTTACCGAATCCGGAAATTTTGACTTGTTCTCCGTTTTCAAGAGAGCCTTTGATTTCTTCAAAAAAGAGTTCAACTATCTCTTTTGCTTCACGTTTGTTTAAACCCAGTTCTTCAAACAATCTTTCCGCAAAATCAGCTTTCGTTAATGCCATAGAATCAATCCCTCAACCTTGCGCTAATCTCAGTAGTCAGTTTTTCTAACACCCGGCTAACTATAGCATCAATTTCCGGTTCTGTTAGCGTTTGTGAAAAATCCTGTAAAATCAAACCTAAAGCGACACTTTTATAGCCTGCCTCTATCCCTTGGCCCTGATAAATATCAAAGACGAAGATATCCTGTATTGCCGCTTCCGAGCAATCTTTAATATGCCCGACAATGTCCGCAACGGCACAGCTTTCATTAACCAGCAAAGCCAGATCTCTTCGTACTGATGGAAATTTTGACAAAGGACTAAAGGCCGGGATCTTTTTCTTCAAGAGCAAAGTTTGATCGAGCTCAAACAGAAAGACTTGCGTGCCTATGCTCCAGGCGTCTTCCAGCTTTGGATGCAACATACCCAACCAGCCGATAGGCTCGCCATCGGTAGTCTTAATTTCAGCGGTCTGACCTGGATGTAAAGCCGGGTGATTACTTTTCACAAAGCTCACTTCATTTCCGGTTAAAGCGAACAAACCTTCAACATCGGCTTTCACATCGAAAAAATCAGCTTTCCGTCGCTTCTCACTCCATTGTTCAGAATAAGCCTCGCCCAGCACCAGACCTGCCAGCATTTTCTGCTGAACCAGTTCGTCTTGTTTTTGTAAAAAACGTAAGCCGCTTTCAAACAATCTGATCCGGCCTTGTTGCCGATTGATATTATACAAAGCCGCTTGTATGAGTCCACACCATAACGAACTGCGCATGACAGCGAGTTCCGATGACAATGGGTTTTGTAATCTGACGACCACTTCACCCGGGGTAATTGCCTGTTGCAGCTGTTCATCAACAAAACTATAGGTAATGACTTCTTGATAATCTCTTGCGACCAAGGCGTCCTTTACGGTGTCAAGCTCAACCACTGTTTCGGGTGCTTTACTCAATTCCGAACGCATCAGCAGACTGGTCTGTGGCAAACGATTGTAACCATAGACACGCGCCAGTTCTTCTATCAAATCAGCTTCTATCGAAATATCAAAACGGAAACCGGGCGGAGTCACCTGCCAGCCTTCATCACAGGATTCGACCCTCATGCCCAGACCGGTAAAGATTTTGATGATTTCGGCATCATCCAGCGCTACCGCCAGAATGCTTTCCAGCTTTTGTCTGCGTAACGTGACGGCTCGACGTTGTGGTAAATGCGCTGTTGAAACTCGCTCGGTAATAGGGCCGGCCGAACCACCCGCAATTTCCAGAATCAATTGGGTTGCTCTTTCAATTGCCCGTTCTTGTAGAAAGGGATCAACACCGCGTTCAAAACGATGGGAAGAATCGGTATGTAAACCGTATTTACGCGCCTTGCCCATCATCTTGTCAGGCGTAAAAAAGGCGCATTCCAGAAACACATCTTGAGTTTCATCGCTAACTGCCGAACTGTTGCCGCCCATGATCCCGGCTAGCGCCAAAGCGCGCTGCTCGTCGGCAATGACCAAAGCATCCGTATCCAATTGAACCGACTGGTTGTTCAACAATTCCAGCGTTTCATCTTTATGGGCCCAGCGAACGTGAATTCCGCCGGATAATTTAGCCAAATCAAACGCATGCAAAGGTTGACCGATTTCCAATAACACATAATTTGTGACATCGACTAAAGGTCCCAGACTGCGCAAGCCAGACCGGCGCAGACGCTCCTGCATCCATAAGGGCGTTTCGGCTTTTGCATCAACGGCTTTAATTAATCGTCCCAGATAACGCGGGCAGGCCTCTTCTGCAGCAACAGAAACAGGCAATTCGTCCGAATGAGTGATTGGCGCTTTAACTACCGGCAACGCTGACAAATCCATCTGATTCAGCACCGAAACTTCCCTGGCGATACCTTCTACACTCAGGCAATCGGCTCTATTAGGTGTCAAATCGACTTCTATCAAGTTGTCGTTGAGCGTCAGATAATCCCTTATGTCAACTCCGACCGGGGCTCCGGCCGCCAATTCCATTAAGCCGCTGGCCTCTTCAGCAAGACCCAGTTCTTTTTCGGAACATAACATGCCAAACGATTCAACACCGCGCAGCTTTGATTTCTTTATTTTAAAGTCGCCCGGCAAGGCAGCGCCCACCAATGCGGCAGGAATTTTTAACCCAACCCGGACGTTGGCAGCACCGCATACGATTTGCAGCGGCTCCTGTTCACCGGTGTTAACTTTACACACTCTTAAACGGTCCGCGTCGGGATGCTGTTCCATAGCAACGACTTCTCCGACCACGACACCGCTAAATACAGCAGCCGCCGGTTCAACCGAATCCACTTCAAGACCGGCCATTGTTAACTGTGCAACTAATTCATCCGTGCTTATCGCCGGATTTACCCGCTCTCTCAACCACGCTTCGCTTAATTTCATGTCTGATTACTCCCTACTTGAATTGCTGCAAAAATTTAAGATCGTTTTCAAAAAACAGCCTTAAATCATTGATTCCATAACGCAGCATCGTCAGTCTCTCAACACCCATTCCAAAAGCAAAACCGGAAAAAACCTCAGCATCAATACCGACTGACTTAAATACTTCAGGGTGAATCATGCCGCAACCCATGACTTCCAGCCAACCCGTATGCCCACAGACCCGGCAACCTTTTCCGTCGCACATGACGCATTCGATATCGACTTCCGCAGAAGGTTCGGTAAAGGGGAAATAGGAGGGCCTGAAACGGACTTGAATATCCTTCTCAAAGAACGCACGTAAAAATTCATAAACTACGCCTTTAAGATCGGCAAAACTCACATGAGTATCGACCAGAAAGCCTTCAACCTGATGAAACATAGGGGTGTGGGTAATATCGGAATCGCAACGATAAACGCGTCCCGGAGCAATCACTTTCAACGGCGGCTTCTCGGCTTCCATGGCACGGATTTGTACAGGAGACGTGTGCGTTCTGAGTACCGTGTGCGCATCAAAATAAAATGTATCGTGCATCGCACGCGCCGGATGATGATCCGGAATATTCAATGCGCCGAAATTATGATAATCGTCTTCAATTTCGGGCCCTTCGACCACTTTGAATCCCACGCTGGAAAAGATCCTGGATATTCGCCGGAGTGTCACGGTTACGGGATGCAAGCCACCCACATGAAGACCACGACCAGGCAAAGTCACATCGATGCTTTCACTCGCCAAACGCTGTTCTAAAGCGGCATTTTGAAGCTCAAATTTCCTTGAATCCAGACTGTCCTGGAATTTATTTTTAGCATCATTAATGACTTGACCGGCTTCTCGACGCTGATCAGGATCAAGCTGGCCCAGTTCTTTCATCTGTGCAGTAAAAAGTCCTTTTTTACCCAGATAATGAACACGAACCTGATCTAGGGAATTTAAGTCTTGGGCATTTGCAAGCTCGTTTAGTGCTTGCGCCAGGATATCTTGGAGAGTAGCCGACACTGCTCAGCTCGCTTTAGTAAGGGTTGGGATGGGATTTATAAAATCGATTAAAGGCTACAGAAGCAGCCTGGGCTTTGCCCTCTCCAATTCGGAAAGGGCAAATGTATCGTAAGGCGACTGCCTTTTACGATACCTTAAGGCTTACTGCAATTGGCTTGCGCAATTTTTGCCAATTCGGCAAAGGCATCCATGTCACGCACAGCGATATCAGCCAAAACTTTACGGTCAACAGCGACGTTCGCTTTGTTCAGGCCATTGATAAAGCGGCTGTAGGACATTCCGCATAAGCGGGCAGCAGCATTGATACGCACAATCCATAAAGCTCTGAACTGGCGTTTTTTCTGTTTGCGGTCACGGTAAGCATATTGACCGGCTTTGATTACCGCTTGTTTGGCAACCCGGTATACACGGCTTCTTGCACCGTAATAACCTTTTGCCAGCTTTAATATTTTTTTATGTCTTGCTCTGGCGGTTACGCCACGTTTAACTCTTGCCACAACGCTTCTCCAATTCTATTAACTATACGGCAACATGCGTGCAGCCATGCGCACGTCAGACGGATGCAGAGAAGCTGCCTTGCGCAACTGTCTTTTTCTTTTAGTGGATTTTTTTGTCAAAATATGACGGCGATGTGACTGTTTGCACTTAAAACCGCCGCCGCCTGTGCGTTTAAAACGCTTGGCTGCTCCACGGTTAGTTTTTATTTTTGGCATTTGTTTTCTCCAATTATCAAAAAAAACGTCCCTGACATACTCAATTCAGCAAGGCAAAATGCATGGCCCTGAAGAATAACATTGCATCCAAAGATGCATTTTATTACCCCATCCCGGGTAACAAATAAAAAAGGGCTCACCCGTCTGAAAGCATTCACTTTCGAGAAAACCCTGTTATTTTTTCTTTTTTGGTCCCATGACCATAACCATCTGGCGGCCTTCCAACTTAGGAAATTGCTCGACCAGAGCGATTTCTTCCAAATCCTTTTCAATCCGTTTCAGCAAATCCATGCCAATTTCTTTATGTGCCATTTCACGACCACGAAATCTCAGGGTAATTTTTGTTTTGTTACCCTCTTCGAGAAACTTGACCAAGCTTCTCATTTTAACCTGGTAGTCGCCTTCTTCAGTACCCGGCCTGAATTTTATTTCTTTAACCTGGATCTGTTTTTGTTTTTTCTTGGCAGCTTGTTGTTTTTTATTGAGTTCAAACTGGAATTTGCCGTAATCCATGACTTTACAGACAGGAGGATCGGCATTGGGCGATATTTCAACGAGATCAAGATCTTTACTGTAAGCGAGCTGCTTGGCTTCCTCAATATTGATTATTCCAAGGGCCTCCCCTTCTGGACCTATGACTCTCACTCTTCTAGTAGTGATCGCATCATTCAGCCGTGTTTCATCTTTTTTAGCAGAAATACCCTAACCCTCCAAAACAATATTATTTTTTGTCTTCAACCGTTTGATTCAGCCGCATGATGAATTGATCGATTGTATGACTACCCAAATCCTCACCTTTTTGCGTCCGCACAGTGATTGAACTGTTTTCAAGCTCTTTGTCGCCGATAATCAGCAAAAAAGGAACTCGCTGCATCGAGTGCTCGCGAATTTTAAAACCAATTTTTTCATTTCTCAAGTCAATTCTGATTCTAACACCGTGTTTTTCAAGGGTTCTCATCAGTTGAGTTGCATACTCAGTGTGTCTGTCGGCGATAGTTAACACCACTACCTGCACTGGAGCCAGCCAAACCGGAAACGTACCCGCATGCTGTTCGATCAAAATACCTATGAACCGCTCCAATGATCCCAGTATAGCCCGATGAAGCATCACAGGGGTTTGTTTGGAACCATCCTCGGCTATATAGCTGGCACCTAATCGTCCGGGCATCGAGAAGTCGACCTGAATAGTACCACACTGCCAGACACGACCTATGCAATCTTTTAGCGAAAATTCAATTTTTGGACCATAAAAGGCACCCTCTCCGGGCTGTAATTCCCAATTCAAGCCTTTATTGTTTAGCGCTATTTCTAGCGCAAGCTCCGCTTTGTCCCATACCGCATCATCACCCACACGATTTTCCGGCCGGGTTGAAAGCTTGATCAGTACATCTTCAAAGCCGAAATCCTTATAAACCTCAAATAGCAGATCGATAAAAGTAGAGACTTCCTGCTGTATCTGGTCTTCGGTACAAAATATATGCGCATCATCTTGGACAAAACTTCTGACTCGCATCAGCCCATGCAAGGTGCCGGAGGGCTCATTACGATGACAAGAGCCGAATTCCGCCATTCTAATCGGCAAGTCACGGTAACTTTTCATGCCCTGATTAAAAATCTGCACATGGCAAGGGCAGTTCATCGGTTTGATGGCGTAATCGCGACGCTCGGAATGGGTGGTAAAAATCATGTCACCGAACTTATCCCAGTGCCCTGATTTTTCCCATAACGACCTATCGACAACCTGGGGGGTTTTGACTTCCCCGTAGCCGTTGACGTTTAATTTGTTGCGAATGTATTGTTCAACCTGCTGATAAATGGCCCAGCCTTTTTCATGCCAAAACACCATTCCCGGCGCTTCTTCCTGAGAATGAAAAAGGTCTAACGTTTTGGCTAGTTTACGGTGATCCCGCTTCTCTGCTTCTTCCAGACGATGCAAATAATCTTTCAATGATTTGACATCACCCCATGCAGTGCCGTAAATCCTCTGCAACATTTCATTATCAGAATTACCGCGCCAATAGGCTCCGGCAATCTTCATCAGCTTGAACGCTTTTAACTTGCCGGTACTTGGAACATGAGGTCCGCGGCATAAATCGGTAAATTCACCTTGAGCATACAACGACAAATCTTCATTTGCAGGTATGGAGGCAATGATCTCGGCTTTATAGGCTTCGCCCAAGTTCTTGAAAAAATGAACCGCTTCGTCTCTGGAAACGACAGTTCTATTGACCGGTAAGTCTGCAGCCGCAATTTGCTGCATCTTTTCTTCGATAGCGGTGAGATCATCCGGCGTGAAGGGCCGATGATAGGCAAAATCATAATAGAAGCCGTTTTCTATGACAGGCCCTATGGTGACTTGCGCATCCGGATAGAGTTGCTTAACCGCCTGAGCCATTAAATGAGCCGTCGAATGTCTAATGACATCGATGCCTTCTGCGTCTTTAGAGGTAATAATCTGTATAGCGGCGTCAGTTTCCAGCAACGTCGAAGCATCGACCAGATTACCGTTTACTTTTGCAGCAAGCGTTGCATTTGCCAAACCCGATCCAATCGATTGAGCAACTTCGAGCACAGTCACTGGCTGTTCGAAAATTCGCTGAGACCCATCTGGGAGACTAATGACCGGCATGATAAATCAACTGTTCTGGAATCAATAACAAAAAAGCACCGATAAACGGTGCTTTGGAATTTGGTAGGCGCGATTGGACTCGAACCAACGACCCCCACCATGTCAAGGTGGTGCTCTAACCAACTGAGCTACGCGCCTGAAGTCTGTTTGTTCAGTCCGCACATTATAGTCAGCTGTTTTTTTTTTGCAACGAATAAATTGCTCTGTAAATTTAGGCCCTGTATTCGTTTGTCTAAAAAGACACCAAAGCCATTATACTTCTTCTTGCAACAACCGGATTTTATCCCTGATTTTGGCTGCTTCTTCAAACTCAAGATTACGGGCATGCTGATACATTTGCTCCTCAAGCTGCTTTAACTTTTTGGCTTTTTGCTTGGTCGTCAGCGCCTTATACTCGCCAACCACCTCGGCAACCTTTGTTTTAGGTATCGCTTGAAAGCCTGCGCCAGGAATTGAAATTTCCAGAATATCCGTTATGGACTTGAAAATGGTTGCCGGCTTGATGCCGCGTTCCAAATTGAACAAGCGCTGCTTCTCTCTCCTGCGCTCGGTTTCCTCTATGGCTTGCTGCATGGAGCGGGTGATCTTATCGCCGTATAATATTGCCTTACCATTGACATTTCGTGCAGCCCGACCGATTGTCTGAACGAGCGAAACCACTGAACGCAAAAAACCCTCTTTATCGGCATCCAGAATGGCTACCAGAGAAACCTCCGGAATATCCAATCCCTCTCTCAACAAATTGATACCGACCAGCACATCAAACTCACCCAGCCTCAAATCACGGATAATCTCGACCCGCTCTACCGTATCGATATCCGAGTGCAAGTAACGCACCTTGATGTCGTGCTCTGCCAGATAATCGGTTAAATCTTCCGACATCCGCTTGGTCAGCGTAGTCACCAGCACACGCTCATGGACTTTGATACGTTTATTGATTTCCGACAATAAATCATCGACCTGCGTAGATGCAGGCCTGACTTCAACTTCCGGATCGAGCAAGCCGGTTGGCCGCACGACTTGCTCAACAAAAACGCCGGAAAATTTCTTTTCGTAGGGGCCAGGTGTAGCCGACACGTAAATTCGCTGCCTTGCTCTTGCTTCAAACTCTTCAAAAGTCAACGGCCGATTGTCCAAAGCAGAGGGCAATCTAAAACCGTACTCGACCAGCGTTTCCTTACGCGAACGGTCGCCCTTATACATCGCACCGATCTGCGGAACGGTGACATGGCTTTCATCCACTATGACCAACGCATCTTTCGGCAAATAATCAAACATCGTCGGCGGCGCCTCCCCCGGCCCACGCCCGGACAGATAACGGGAGTAATTTTCAATACCTGAACAGTATCCCACTTCCAGAATCATCTCTATGTCAAATAGTGTGCGCTGCTCAAGACGCTGAGCCTCAACCAGTTTGTTGACAGAATTGAAGTGAGCCAAACGATCTTTTAGTTCTATTTTGATCGCATCGACCGCAGCCAAAAGCTGATCTCGAGGAGTAACATAGTGACTTTTTGGGTAAACCGTATAGCGGGCGATGCGCTGCAGCACCTCTCCGGTTAACGGATCAAAAAGGGACAATCGCTCAATTTCATCATCGAACAATTCAATCCTTAAAGCCTCTTGCTCGGATTCTGCCGGGTAGATATCGATCACTTCTCCGCGCACCCGGTAGGTTGCTCTGCGCAGTTCGACATCATTACGCGTATATTGCATCTCAGCCAAGCGGCGAAGAATAGTGCGCTGATCGATCAAATCACCTTTAACCAAATGCAGCACCATTTTGAAATAAGACTCCGGTTCTCCCAGGCCGTAAATAGCAGAAACGGTTGCAACGACAATGGTATCTCTTCTTTCAATCAACGCCTTGGTTGCCGACAATCGCATCTGTTCGATATGCTCATTAAGCGAAGCATCCTTATCAATGAACGTATCTGAAGCTGGCACATAAGCCTCTGGCTGGTAATAGTCGTAATACGAAACGAAATACTCGACACTGTTTTCCGGAAAAAACTCCTTCATCTCACCATAGAGCTGCGCCGCCAAGGTTTTATTCGGCGCCAGGATCATCGCCGGTCTTTGCACCCGGTCTATGACATTTGCAATCGTGAACGTTTTACCGGAACCCGTTACACCCAGCAAAGTCTGATGCACTTCGCCATCAACAAGCCCTTCGATCAAGCGCTCGATTGCCGCCGGCTGATCCCCTGCCGGACTGTACCGACTTTGTATTTGAAATGCTTTACTCACTGGACTAAAAAACTCATGCGCTATTTAATGGATAATGTGTTAGCAAGCCATTATACATGGGTTATAATCGCCTCTTAATGAAGGGTAAGTTGAGCCAAGGATTTACTGTTTACTTATAACCTTTGGTCCCAAAGACTTAATCGTCATACTCAATTTTATCAACTCAAGGCAAAATGACTGCGCAAGCGGTTTTCAACACCCAGCACTCACACAATACGTTACCAGCAGTTTTAAACCATCAATTAACGGAAAACTATGAGCATTAAACTTTCAAACAGAGTCCAATCAGTCAAGCCGTCCCCGACTCTGTTAATCACAGCCAGGGCGGCTGCGATGCGCGCCGCCGGAAAAGATATCATCGGCTTAGGTGCGGGCGAACCCGACTTTGACACGCCTGATCATATCAAAGCAGCTGCGGTTACCGCGCTGGATAACGGATTTACAAAATATACCGCCGTTGATGGCACACCCGGCCTAAAAAAAGCCATTATTAATAAATTTAAAAACGATAACAATCTGACCTATGAACCTAAACAGATTTTAGTTTCATGTGGCGGCAAACAAAGTTCCTTCAATTTGACGCAAGCCTTGCTCAACCCGGGCGATGAAGTCATCATTCCGGCTCCTTACTGGGTTTCGTACCCGGATATGGTGTTATTGGCGGAAGGCGTGCCGGTCATTATTGAAACCACTCAGGCCCAGCATTTCAAAATAACTCCGGAACAATTACGGAACGCAATCACCGATAAAACCCGGTTGATATTCATTAACAGTCCCTCCAATCCTACCGGTGTTGCTTATACGCTGGACGAACTCAAAGCACTGGGCAGTGTTCTGAAAGATTTTCCCAACATCATCATTGCAACTGACGATATGTACGAACATATCATCTGGGAAAAAGGCAGTTTTGTTAATATTTTGAATGCCTATCCTGAATTTTATGACCGGACAGTCGTAATGAACGGTGTATCAAAAGCCTATTCGATGACAGGCTGGCGTATCGGCTATGCGGGAGGTCCTGCTGATCTGATTGAAGCCATGTGCACGATCCAGTCCCAGAGCACATCCAATCCGACTTCCATATCGCAAGTAGCGGCTGAAACCGCTTTAAATGGCGATCAAAGTTGTATTGATACCATGATGACAGAGTTTAAAAAACGCCATGACTATGTCGTCGCCGAATTAAATAAGATTGAAGGTATTGAGTGTATTCCAACGGATGGAACGTTTTACGTATTCCCTAATGTCGAAAAACTGATTGCACGACTCGATGGTATCAATGATGATTTGGAATTTTCCGAATACCTTATCGAAAAAGCCGGGGTCGCCCTGGTTCCCGGCTCTGCTTTCGGCTGCCAAGGTCATATTCGCATATCGATTGCAACCAGCATGAAAAATCTGGAAAACGCACTGGATAGAATAAGGAAAGCGATTTAACTTCTCTATCACTGCTCAAGGACGAGCAGACAGACTCCCCGGATTTATTCCAACCAGAAGACATTGATACCTTTGCATCAACCCATGATTCACTCGCTTAATTCAAACAACATTCCTTCCCAGGCCTTTTCTTTGGAGGTAAAAAAATGTTAAAGGCAAAAAGCTTAGATAAAGACAAGCTCGATAAAATAGTCGCAGACGCTCGCCGCCAGAAAGAAGATCGTGAAAAAGGTTACAGAGAACAAGCGTTAAAACTGTACCCATGGATTTGCGGGCGATGCGCCAGAGAATTTACTCATACGAACTTGCGCGAACTCACCGTGCATCATCGCGATCATAATCATGACAATAACCCCGGCGATGGAAGCAACTGGGAATTATTATGTCTTTACTGCCATGACAATGAACACGCCCGTTATGAACACGCGCATTTTAATACCAACAACAGCTCAGCCAAGGACAATGATACTAAAGCAACACATAATCCGTTTGCCAATCTTGCTGACTTGTTGAAATCGAAATAAATAACATCACTTCCGCCGGGTACCAGGCCATGTTTAAACGATTTATGCCGTTATCCCCGGTCACGGAAAATAAACCCTCCGACAAACTGGAGGGACTGCTCTTAAAAAAATACGACGAATTGGTTGCAAGCAAACGGATTGACCATGATCCTGCTCAAATAGTAGTTTTGCAACATTTGCAGGAATTACTAAACCACGTCGTAAATGACAGTCATGAAGCTTCAACAACCCGTTTCTACAGAAAACCGTCAAATGACCCGAACACGATCAAAAGTGTTTATATTTACGGGGATGTAGGACGCGGCAAGTCCATGCTAATGGATTTGTTTTTTGATAACTGCCCGATTAGTCAAAAGAGAAGAGTACACTTTCATACCTTCATGCATGAAGTGCATGACTATTCCCACCGCTGGCGTATTGATAAAAAAACCGATGTGTTAACAGCACTGGCACATGAGATCAACAAGAATACGCGCCTGCTTTGTTTTGATGAGTTTCATGTCATTGATGTTGTTAATGCCGTAATTCTGGACAGGCTGTTTAGTCAGCTTTATAGGCTAGGAACCGTTATCGTATCAACGTCTAACCGTCATCCTGATGATTTATATCAAGGCGGAGTCACACCTGAGCTGTTTTCAGCTTTTATTAAACTGCTTAAAGAAAAGTCGGACATTCTTAAATTATCAGCTGAATATGATTATCGTCTAAATCATCCTCAGACTGATGACTCTTTCTATATAACACCTAACGATGACGCGTCTAGAATACAGCTGGAATCACATTTTCATCGCTTGACCAACAACGCACCGATTACACCACAGTCTATTTTTGTCTTCGGCCATTCTATTCCGCTATTGGCCGCTCATCATTCAGTAGCTCTTTGTTCATTTCAGGATTTATGTAGCCAGCCACTGGGACCGAGTGACTATCTAAAGATATCAACTACGTTTAAAACGCTGATTCTTTCAGATATTCCGAAACTGGTCCCGGAAAAGCACGATGATGCCAAACGATTTTCCACGCTGATTGATGCGTTGTACTTTCATAAAGTGAAGCTCATCTGCAGCGCTGAAGTGGCCATCAATGAATTATACAATCAAGATCTTAATGCATTTTTTCTTAAAAGAACCGTGTCCAGACTCATTGAAATGCAGAGCAATCAATATTGGCAGGAATAAAAGTCAACTAATGGATGTAAATTCGTAACTACTCGCCCGCTTCCAATTAAGGGTATAGGTACTTGATTTCAAAGGACGCATCAATACGTCCCTGTAGTTCTCTGCAACATCCCTGTTGCAGAAGCCTTTTCAATCAACCACCTATACCCAACTATAATTGGAGGGGGTGAGCAGATACGTAAATTCCAGTCAAAAAAAAGGCCGTCTAGTGACGGCCTTTTTCTCATGTATTGCTTGAATATTACAAAGTATCTACTGCGTTGAGATCTTTAAATGCTTGCTCTAAACGCACTACCATTCCAACTTCACCTGCTCTTTGCCATACGCGAGGATCGTAATATTTTTTATTGGGCTTGTCATCACCGTCGGGATTGCCAATCTGTCCTTGCAAATAGCCTTCATTTTGAATATAGAATTCACGGATTCCATTCCAGGTCGCCCATTGTGTGTCAGTATCTATGTTCATTTTGACGACACCGTAGCTGATTGATTCTTCAATCTCCTCAGGAGTTGAACCTGAACCACCGTGGAAAACAAAATTTAACGTATTTGCAGGCACTCCATATTTCTCGGAAACATACTTCTGAGAGTTATCAAGAATCTTCGGAGTTAATTTAACATTGCCTGGTTTATAAACACCATGAACATTGCCAAATGATGCGGCAATTGTAAAACGGTGACTGACTTTGCTTAATCTTTCGTAAGCATAAGCTACATCTTCAGGTTGCGTGTAAAGAGAGGAATGGTCGACATCGGTGTTATCAACACCATCTTCTTCACCGCCTGTTACGCCCAATTCAATTTCAAGTGTCATATCCATCTTGCTCATGCGCTCCAAATACTTGGCGCAAATTTCTATATTTTCTTCGAGACTTTCTTCGGATAAATCCAGCATATGTGAACTGAAAAGCGGCTTGCCTGTTTCAGCAAATTGCTTTTCACCGGCATCAAGTAAGCCATCAATCCAGGGCAGCAACTTTTTAGCCGCATGATCTGTATGAAGAATTACAGGAACACCATAGTACTCAGCTACTGTATGAACATGTTTTGCACCCGCTATAGCACCTAAGATGGCATTCATTTGCCCTTCAAGTTTCAATCCTTTTCCAGCTACAAATTGTGCTCCGCCGTTAGAAAACTGAACGATAACGGGAGATCTAACCTTGGCAGCAGCTTCTAAAGTCGCATTGATTGAGTCAGTATTGATGGCGTTAACCGCTGGAAGAGCAAATTTATTAGCTTTGCAGATAGCGAATATTTTTTGAACATCTTCACCGGTCACTACGCCCGGCTTTACTACGTCTAAAATCTTTTGTGACATATCGTCTATTATCTCTTTTAATAACGCACCTGCTTTTCCTCAAGCAGGTGCGAATTGTCATTTAGCCAGCATTGGTCTTTGCAATCATTACAAAGACTTAAATTATGGATTGAATTTAAGACTTAAGCTTCCAGAGCCGCTAATCTTTCTGCCAAGAGCGCTTCTAAGCTCTCTAATGCTTTTTCAAAACCAAGGATACCTTCAGCCAACTTGTCATTTGCCATTTTGTTTTCTTGATGCATGCTGTCGAATGTTGACTTATCCATTGTAATCTTCTCAATAGACTCGCTCGCAGCATGCTTTGGATCGAGCTTTCTAGGCAATTCACCTTCAGTCTCATGCAATTCAGCTAGCAAAGAAGGTGCTATCGTCAATAAATCGCAACCCGCCAATTCAGTGATTTCGCCGACGTTACGGAAACTTGCACCCATGACTTCAGTTTTATATCCGAATTTTTTGTAGTAATTGTAAATACTGGTTACAGATACAACACCTGGATCTTCAGCTGGTTCATAAGAATCGCGGCCTGTGTCTTTCTTGTACCAGTCAAGAATTCGACCGACAAATGGAGATATCAGGGTAATTCCGTTTTCTGCACAAGCAATCGCCTGGTGAATTCCAAACAACAAAGTCAGGTTACAAGCGATGTTTTCTTTTTCCAATACTGCAGCGGCTTGAATGCCTTCCCATGTTGAAGCGATCTTGATGAGAACGCGTTCACGAGATACGCCTTGAGCTTCATATTGAGCAATCAATTCACGACCTTTCGCGATCGTTGCTTCGGTGTCATATGAAAGTCTTGCATCAACTTCTGTTGATACGCGGCCGGGGATGATTTCTAGAATCTTTAAACCAAAAGATACCGCCAAACGATCAAAAGCAAGCGAAGCTACTTCAGATGCAGATGCGCCAGCGCCTAAAGTTGCTCTTGCGCCTTTCAAAGTATCATCCACTATACCTTGATATTGCGGCATTTGAGCGGCTGCAGTGATCAATGAAGGATTGGTTGTCGCATCGCGTGGCTTGAATTTTTCGATAGCTTGAATATCGCCTGTATCTGCCACAACGACAGTCATCTCCCTTAATTGTTCTAATAAATTTCTTGCCATGATGAGGGTACCTTCAGATTGTTAGATTAAAAATTCTAGAGCTACAATACACCCGGTTTTAATGTCAACATCCAGATCAACTGGAACGTTTGTTCAACGGGAATGTATTTGGTAATCGAAAAATAAACTGTTTTCCGCTAATTAAAATTGTTTAGGCCTGCTCTACTCTGGGCCCTTATTATTTAATTTGGATTATGCTTTTTCAAGCAGATATTTTTCGACACCGGTTAAATTTAGTTTTTTATTATTTGCAATTTGTTGTTCCAGGTATCTTTCAACGCCTGTTAATTTCAAATGCACGACTTCTTTCAAATCAGGAACTTGCCTGTCAAGGTATTTTGACACACCTGTTCTTTGATGAATGTTAGTTTCCGTTTCAGCTTCAGCTGTTTCGACAGCCTCTTCATCTTGGACTTCCGATGCCGGTATAAATTCCCCTTCAAGACAACGCTCAGCGAGATGTTCTAACGCAACTTTCGCATTTTTAGCTTGTTGTTCCAGGTACTTTTCTACACCGGTTATAGTTTCTGTAATTGTTTCTTTCGCATTGGCTAACCGTTGCTCCAAGTACTTTTCAACACCGGTTTTTTCACTTGAAATAACAATGAGTTCAGCTCTTTTTGTTTTTTTACCCAAACTTGGATTTTGCTTTTCTAATTGAGCTTGATTACTTAGATACTTTGTAACGCCACTTACTGGTGGCTTATCTTTTGTCAAAATAGCCTGTGTAGCCAGATATTTTGCAACTCCGGTTGCTTCTTTTTTAACTACGGGTAAATCAGTTTTTGATTGCAAATACTTTTCGACAGTAGATAACCTTACTTCTGGCTTGATAATTAATTTTTGTTTTGCCAGATATTTAGATACACTGGAAAGTGAGGGTTTTTGACGCTCACGAATAATCTGTCCCGCTATGTATTTTGCAACGCCTGATGCGGCTGGCTTACTTTTTTTTAACTTTATATATCGCCCCACACCGGTAGCCGCTGAAGGCTCTTCAATGGCTGGCTCAGTTGACTCCTGCTCACCAATCAATGCTTTAAGTTCAGCTGCTTGGGCAGCATCTCTTGCAGACTTGGCTTCTTTTTCCTTATACATATCAATTAGCATCAGTGCAGCGTTTTTCTTTTCCAGCTTTTCTTTTTCGAGCTCATATTTTGCGACACCCGTCAGCTGCTCAGATGCTTTTAATAACCGCTCTTGATTGAGCAGGTATTTTTGAACACCGCTTAATGTGACTTTTTGAGTCAATGCCTGTTTTGCAAGATATTTCGATACGCTACTGGAGGGTGCATCTGCTTTTTCTTTTTTTTCAACGTATTTAGATACACCACTCACTAACGGTTTGTCTTTATCAGAAATTGCTTTCTTGACAAGATATTTGTTAACACCCGTTGCTGGTAACCGATCATTATGTTTAAGGTATTTCTCTACCCCTGTCGGTTCCGGAAACTGTTGTAAATATTTTGTTACGCCAGTTACCTTCGGCATTGCACTCAAGTATCTGGATACGCCGGTCATTCCTGTCGATATCGAGGAATGAACCGGACGCTCAATATGAATGTCCTGAACCTTAGACCGTTTGCCGAATGGAAATATTTCAGCGAAGAAATCGATCAAGTAATTCTGGTCCATTCATCACCCCCGATCACGCAGGTACTTTTCAACTCCAGTTGCCTTTGCGACAGAATCTGACTTATCGGCGACTACTTTTTTAGCGAGGTATTTATCAACACTGGATTTTGGAGTGCTTTCCAGTTTTTCTATGTATTTGGCAACACTGGATGATCTTGGATTCTTTTTATCAAGATATCGTGCAACACCCGTCAAACCACTTGGATCTCTTGTGTACGTTTTTGTTTCAACTGAACCAGTAGAAGCTGTTCCACGATTTTTAAAGAATAAAAAACCACCTACTGCTAAAGCGACCAAAGCAATTAAAGGTGTAGAAGAACTTTCTTTTTTTGCTTGAGATGACTCATTAGCAATTTCTTTTATTTCTTCTTTCCAAACTTCAGTTGTGCCGGCATTGTTTTTTGATGCAGGCGCATCTACGATTTTTGGCGCTTTGTAATTTTCGTCTTTGTAAAGTACTTCCGGCTTGAAGTTAGCAGCCGGAAATTTTGAATCATCCCCTGATTCTTCAGCAGCTGCGCTTGACTCAGGCGCGGACTTTGCTTCTTCTACCGCAGCTGATTGATATTCGCTGTCTTTGTACAAAACTTTTGGCTTGAAATCTGCTGCAGGGTAGTCTGATTCAGCATTAACCAACGGTGATGCGATTAAGATTCCTATAAAAACACTTTGCGTCAAATTATTTATTTTCACGTTTTTCACCTATGAGTCTTAACAAGCTTAAGGAGCCTTTCAAAAACGATTTATTTTCGTCCCTGAAAGCACTCCTTTCGCATTTTGCAAACAATATGTAAAGCTGTTAAATCTTCTTTGAAAATTAAAGAACAGCTTCTACGTTCTTAACTACATTTTCAACGGTGAACCCAAACTCTTTGAAAAGTTGGCCTGCTGGAGCCGATTCGCCGAAACGGTTAAGTCCTACAACCCTTCCGTTACTTCCAACATATTTCCACCATCCATCGGTAACGCCAGCTTCTACAGCAACACGCTTAGTTACGCTAGAAGGCAGAACCGATTCTCTATAGGCTTCGTCTTGTGCATCAAAAACATTCGTTGAAGGCATTGAAACAACTCTGACTTTTTTTCCTTTTGCAGTTAACTCTTCGCATGCTTTAACAGCTAATTCAACTTCCGAACCCGTTGCAATAAGAATTACTTCCGGTTGACCTTCGCTGTCCTTAAGCACATATCCCCCTTTTTCAATTGCACTGATTTGTGCAGATGAACGCGGCATATGAGCCAGGTTTTGGCGAGAGAAAATCAATACAGACGGACCATTACTTCTTTCAATGGCTGCTTTCCAGCAAACTGCAGTTTCTACAGCATCACAAGGACGCCAAACCTGCATGTTGGGGATCAAACGCAAGGTAGCTATTTGCTCTACCGGTTGATGGGTAGGACCATCTTCACCCAAGCCAATTGAATCATGCGTATAGACAAATAATGTTCTGATCTGCATCAGAGCGGACATTCTTAACGCATTTCTTGCATATTCAGAGAACATCAGGAATGTCGCGCCAAACGGAATCAAACCGCCATGCAGCGCGATACCGTTCATGATTGCAGACATACCGAATTCGCGAACACCATAGTTGACGTAGTTCGCATCGGGCTTGTCGGCTCGCATGGGTTTGTACGTTGACCATTCGGTCATGTTGGAACAGCCTAAATCTGCTGATCCACCAAATATTTCAGGCAATAATTTCGCATAACCTTCAATAGCGGCCAGCGAAGAATGTCTTGTCGCCGTCGTTTTGGCTTGGTCATTGACACTATCAACAAATTTTTGCGCGTCTACCGCCCAATTTGCCGGCAGCTCGCCTGTCATTCTTCTTTCAAATTCTGCAGCAAGTTCAGGATGAGCCGCTTTGTAAGCTGCAAATTTCGCATCCCATTCTGCTTCCAGCCGAGTGCCTTTTGATTTTGCATCCCAACCGGCATAAGCGTTTTCAGGTATTTCAAAAGGACCATGATCCCAACCTAAAGCTGCTTTAGTCAGATTAACCTCTGCGTCGCCAAGAGCGGCACCATGACATTCATGTGTTCCTGCTTTATTGGGAGAACCGAAACCAATCGTAGTTTTACAGCAGATCAGCGTTGGCTTATCAGTCATTGCTTTAGCCATTTCTATGGCTTTTGCAATGGCATTTGAATCGTGACCGTCTACATCGGCTATAACATGCCAACCGTAGGCTTCGAATCGCATCGGCGTGTTATCTGTGAACCAGCCTTCAACATGGCCGTCGATAGAAATTCCATTATCGTCCCAGAAAGCAACCAGATTACCTAAGCCCAAAGTTCCTGCTAAAGAACAGGCTTCATGCGAAATACCTTCCATCAAGCAACCATCGCCCATGAACACATAGGTCATGTGATCAACGATTTTGTGACCGTCTTTATTAAACTGAGCCGCTAACGCTTTTTCAGCAATTGCCATACCTACAGCGTTGGTGATCCCCTGTCCTAAAGGTCCGGTTGTTGTCTCTACACCAGGAGCATAACCGTATTCCGGATGCCCTGGTGTCTTAGAATGCAACTGGCGAAAATTCTTCAACTCTTCTATAGGTAATGCATAACCCGTCAAATGCAACAGGGAATAAATCAGCATTGAACCGTGACCATTTGACAATACAAAGCGATCGCGATTTGACCATTTTGGGTTGTTCGGGTTGTGCCGCATGAAGTCATTCCATAATACTTCAGCAATATCAGCCATACCCATAGGGGCGCCTGGATGACCAGAGTTTGCTTTCTGTACGGCATCCATGCTTAAAGCGCGTATGGCGTTCGCTAGTTCTCGACGCGAAGTCATATTCTTCTCCTTCGTTTCTAAATTATTATATTGTTAAGTTTAACGGCTTGAACAAGTGCTAATTATTGCCATTCGTTTGTTGACATTCGACAAAGCACGAACGAGTGGATTAACCACTCGTCCTCTTGTTTTACTCAAGGTTCGCGTGTCTTTCTCTCATGATTTCTTCTGGAATACCTTTCTCATGGATAAGATGAGAAATCGTCGACTCAAGAAAGAGCAAGGTTGACAACTCAAATACGGTACCCATAGGCATTCCCACAACTTTTCCGTAAAGTTCAGGAGTACCTATCTGGAATACGCCATCTGCCAGATCGCCTATAGTCGAACTGCTTTTTGCAGATATCAGCATAATGTCTGAGCCAATTTCTTTGGCTTTTTTAGTAAATGCTATGAGTTGTTCAGTTTCCCCGGAACCAGAGATGATGATCAACAAGTCACCCTTTTTGATACTGGGAGTGACTATTTCACCAACAACACTGACATCATAACCACTGTGAACCAGCCTCATGGCAAAAAACTTACCAATCAAGCCTGACCGACCTGCACCGGCGATAAAAATTCGCTTTGCCTGGTCAAGCATTTTCGTTAATTTTTCATCGTAGGAATCGTCAGTAGCCTCAAGGATACCGGTCACTTTGTCTAGAATTAGCTGCTGATGCATGGTTTTACCTTAAACAGCGTCAACAAGTTCGCGAATTTCGCGCGCTGCTTCTGCAGGAGATGGCGCACCGTAAATAGCTGCACCTACAACAATAATGTTTGCACCGGCACGAACTACGTCTTGAACAGTTGTTTGCTTAATACCGCCAGCAACAGAAATTCTGATGTTCAAGCCTAAACCAGCGATGTCGCTTAAGTCACCAAAAGGAGTGTGGCCCGCAGCTTGTGCGTCCAGACCTGTATGAACACCCATGATGTGAGCGCCGGCTTCTGCTGTAGCACGAGCAACAGCAATTTTATCGTCAACGTTGATCAAGTCGATTTGAGCTTCTGCACCGTGTGCATTAGCTGCCTTGATAACGCCTACGCAAGTAGCAAGACCGGAAACACCCAATACTGTACAAATGTCAGCGCCTGCAGCATAGAACGGAGTGGCTTCGTATTCGCCAGCATCCATAGTTTTTAAATCAACTAAAATTAATTTGTCTGGGAATCTTGCTCTTAAGTCCTTAACCAGGTTTACGCCGTTGTGCTTAATGCAAGGTGTTCCGATTTCAAAAATATCGATATGTGGCGCAACTGTTTCTGCCAGAGCGATAGTTTGGTTGTAATCTAATGAGTCTAACGCCATTTGAATTAATGGTTTTGCCATGATATGTGCTCCGAATTGGTTATTTTAATTGTTGGTTACATACTCGTTTTTGCGAACGATACTGTAAATTAGAACGGGCTCCTGTGTCAATGCCAATTACGGTGCAAAACCTGTTGCGTTCGCGTTTGTTATAACCACTTTTTATGAGTTTCGTTACTTTTTACAAGTATGCAATGACGAATCTTTCTCATTGTTTGTTTTATTGCAAAAAATCCTAAAATTCATAGCCTACCTGACAGCTAACCCGCTTTACCCAAGCAGTGGTCATTGTTGTTCAGTCTTCGCTATAAAATTGGCTTCTTCAATGTATAATTTCCGAACATGTAGGAACCCTGAACTGCTTTAAAGACGATTTTTAATAAGCCCTATTAGTCAGTCTGATCGATCCGGCATTTCAGTTCTTCCTTACTCATCTACCTATAAAACAAGCAACCTTGATGACTTACGCACCCATCGACTTCTCTAACATACGCTCACTGATCATTGATATGGATGGTGTTTTATGGCAGGGCGACGCCCCCTTTCCCGGTCTCATCGAGTTTTTCAATACACTGCGTAACAAAGGCATCAGTTTCGTTCTAGCGACAAACAACGCCAGCCACACACCCGAACAATACGTCACGAAACTTGAGAAAATGGGTGTTAAAGTTGAATTGCGTGAGATCTTAACGTCGGCCATGGCTACCGCTGCATATTTGGCCCAGCGATACACTCCGGCCGATACGCGTGTTTTTGTCATTGGTGAAGACGGCGCCGTTCAGTCTCTGGCCGATCAAGGCTTTATTTTGACGGACGTTTGTCAATTTACCGATCCTGAAGAGGCGAAATCTCAACTGAACGCAGACATTGTGGTCAGCGGCAAAGACAGGTCACTTACCTGGGATAAACTCGCTACGGCTACGATCAACATACGCGCCGGAGCAGCCTTTTACGGGACCAATGGAGATACAACCTTGCCCACTGAATTTGGTTTAATTCATGGTAACGGCGCCATTCTTGCCGCTCTAGAAACGGCAACAGGTAAAGCACCTATCATAATCGGCAAACCAGAACCTACCATTTACCAACATGCCATGGCTATTTTAGGCGCCGATCCCTGCGAAACCGTTGCCATAGGCGATAGACTGGAAACGGATATTCTCGGAGCTGTTCGCACCGGAATACAAAGCATTATGGTTTTAAGCGGCGTATCCACCCTGGAAGACCTTAAAACCAGCACCTATCAACCGACTTGGGTGATGAAGGATATCCGGGATATTAATGACGCACTCAATGCCACAGCATAACTGTACCATCCCCAAACCAACATTTAACGGTATTTTCGCTGCTTTATAGTGAAATCAAACTCAAAGAGGAGCCGTTCCCATGAAAAAATTTATCGATACCGCAGACAGTCTGCTCGATCAGAGTCTGAACGGTTTTGCCAAAGCCCACGCCGATATTGTTCGGCTCTCGGTCAATCCCCGTTATATTAAACGAACGACACCAGCCTTCCCGGGCAAGGTAGCTCTAATTTCAGGCGGGGGATCAGGGCATGAACCATTGCACAGCGGATTTGTCGGCAAAGGCATGCTGGATGCGGCTTGCCCAGGTCAGATTTTCACTTCCCCCACACCGGATCAGATGATGGCAGCGGCTGAAGCCGTCGAAAGCGGAGGCGGCGTATTATTTATCGTTAAAAATTATGCCGGTGATGTGATGAATTTTGAAATCGCATCAGAAATGGTGACGTTTGAAAACCAAACCGTTCTTGTGAGTGATGACGTTTCATTACCGAAATCACACAGCACAGGACGAAGAGGTGTGGCGGGCACATTGATAGTTGAAAAAATGCTGGGCGCTGCAGCAGAACAAGGCGCCGATCTTGCAGCATGCAAGCTACTGGGCGACCGAATCTGTCAAAATACGGCTTCGATAGGCGTCGCATTAACCAGTTGCACCACACCCGCTTTAGGCAAGCCCACTTTCGAATTAGGCGAAAACGAAATGGAAATGGGTGTAGGCATCCATGGTGAACGAGGCCATGACACCCAACCATTAGCCGGCGCGAAGGCTATAGTCGAGCAACTTGCAGACGCCATTAATAAAGAACTTGATCCCAAACCGGGTCAACAAGTCTTGCTACATGTCAACGGTTTCGGCGCCACACCCCTGATTGAATTGCATCTGATTTTTGATCTGGCCGTCAGCTATTGGGAAAAACGTGGCGTAGCAATAACACGTTCATTAGTTGGCAATTACACCACTTCGCTGGATATGGCCGGTTGCTCTTTAACACTCACCCTGCTTGACGATGAACTGACCCGGCTTTGGGATGCGCCAGTCCATACAGCTGCCTTACGCTGGGGATGTTAGCGAGTTTGTAAACTGCCGCATTGATGACAGGAATCATGTGACCTTCAGTAAACGGTCAATCACTGCGCTTATCATCAATTGACTGGTTTTCGCACCGGCATCTATATGACCTCGGCTGCGTTCTTCCAAAAACGAAGCGCGGCCTTTGGTTGCGAGCATATCGCGCGTCGACTCGACACCCGTTTCAGCGGTTACCGCCAATTTTTTAAGCACTTCGCACAAATCGGTCTCTGCTGATGCCGCTGTCAATGCATCAGCAACTGGCACTAACACGTCGAGCATGGTTTTTTCGCCGGCCTCGGCGCGTCCTCTTTTTTTAACGGCATTAACCGCTTCATTAAATATTTCAGCAAAACCCTGCCTATCCAAAGCATGTTGATTGCAAGCTTTGCTCATTGCAACAAACAACGTCCCAAACAAGGAACCCGACGCACCGCCCATTGTTGACATCAGTGTCATGCCGATTTTCTGCCAGGCTTCCAGCCACTCCAGCAAAGATAATTCCTCCGCCTGACCCAACAAAGCAGTGATGCCCCGTTGCAAATTGATAACATGATCGCCGTCGCCGATAGCCTGATCCAATGCGGTCACTTCTTCAGCATTGGCATCTATCGTATCGGCAATGGCTTTGATTAAATCAGGTAAAAGCGTTGCACTGTAGGTCATGAAATTGTCTCCTTATCGAAGAATAAATAATGGTGATCTATAATAGACGCTCGCGCTACCTGTCATCCATAAATTAACCTGATCCTCTTCCTGTATCATTCATTACTCCTATCTGATTTAAAATCCGTCTGGTTTTCAGGAGGTGTGGAATGTGTCAGACGAGGATGTCGGCAGCAAGGATGCTGCCGTCAAGCCCCCAGGTAAGGGTTCACGGCGATCCTCGGCAGGCAGACTCCGTACCTTTCACTGCAGATCGATTTTTGACTAGCACAGGAATCACTTGAAAATGCATGACCCTAAAAGCGTGCGATTGCTCGTCAGACTGAACCGTTGATCAAAATAAATCTTACTATGCTTAAAACTGCGATAGAAATTGATGTTCTTTGCGTCGGACATGCCTGTTACGATCTGGTTTTTTCCGTCCCCCACCATCCCAAGACGGATGAAAAGCTGGTTGCGGACAGCTTGATCAGTTGCGGAGGAGGCCCCGCTGCCAATGCGGCAATTACCGTTTCATTACTCGGCTTAAAAGCCGGATTTGCCGGCTATTTGGGTCATGATATTTACGGCGAAAAGCATGTGCAGGAATTGATGGACAATCACGTCAATACCGACTTCATCGTAAGAGGCAGTAATCCCACACCCTTATCGACAGTCATCGTAAAACCGGACGGCTCAAGAGCATTGATCAATTTTAAAGGCAATACGCAAGCACTCGCAGCCGGCAGTATAGATTTTTCAGCGATCCACCCGCGGGTCATACTTTTTGACGGTCACGAACCCCATGTGTCCGTGCCCCTGGCCCATCAAGCACGTAAAGCCGGCATCCTCACGGTTCTGGATGCCGGCTCCCTCCATGAAGGAACGTTAAGCTTGATGCCGATAGTAGACCATTTGGTCTGTTCCGAAAAATTCGCCCTGCAATATGCAGGTGACCCCGCTCTGGCGCTAAACCGTCTGGCTGAATTCGCTCCCTCTGTTGTGATTACCCTGGGAGAACAAGGCCTGATCTGGAAACAGGGGCAGGAATCCGGCAGATTACCGGCTTTTCAAGTCAAGGCTATCGATACCACCGGTGCCGGGGATGCTTTTCATGGCGCATTTGCCGCTGGCTTATGTCAACCCATGTCCTGGCTTGAACTGTTGCGTTATGCCAGTGCGACCGGCGCCTTGTGCACAACAAAAACCGGCGCCAGAACAGGCTTGCCTGATCAAAAGGCTGTATCGGCTTTGCTTGCCGTCACCGGATAAACGCTCGTCAACCTTCTTTCCATTTTATGTTGCACCCGATACTGGGCAACTGACTGGCATCAATCGGCTTTCCGGCCAATAAATTATCCAGTGCATGGCGCAGATCCTCGCCGGTAAGCGGAACATCGTTTTTAGGTGTCGCACCGTCCAGACGTCCCCTATACACACACGCCAAATCCGCATCGAACAAATATATATCGGGAGTACAAGCGGCCTGATAGGCTTTGGCAACCGACTGGCTTTCATCATAAAGATAAGCGGCGAAAGGATTGCCCCATTCCGCCATCAATACGTGCATTTTATCCGGCGCATCGTCCGGATAATTTTGAATGTCGTTGGCACTCATCGCAACAGTAGCGATGCCTTGCGACGCATACTCTTGAGCAATGGCGATTAATTGCGGTTTGACGTGCAATACATAAGGACAATGGTTACACATAAACACAACCAGTGTCCCGGCGACTCCTTTCAGATCGCCAAGCGACTTGATTTCACCGGTTATCGTATCCAATAACGTAAAATCCGGGGCCATTGTTCCCAAAGGCATCATAGTTGAGGGTGTTGCAGCCATTGTTATCTCCTGAAGAGTAATAAATTTTGGTTATTCGGAATTTGGCGATGAAAAGTGAAAGTTTAACAGAATAAAAAATACATCTCTTATTGAAAACTTGGATTCAAGTTATAAGTGCAATCCTATTACTCATGCGGCTTTGCACTCTGGTTGTTCAAAAAACACCGAATGAGGTGTTCGATAGTCCAGTCCTTTTCGGGGGCGATGATTGAGCCGGTGCATAACCTTTTCGACCTGCTCATCGGTGATGTCCTCAAAGCTGCTGCCCTTGGGAAAATATTGCCGAATTAGGCCATTGGTATTCTCGTTAAGTCCACGCTCCCAGGAACAATAAGGATTGGCGAAGTAGACTGGCGCATTGAGCGCTTGGCTGATCGCTTCGTGTCCAGCAAACTCTTTCCCGTTATCCGACGTAATCGTCAGCACCTTGTCCTGATGGTTTGCCAGTAAGGCGATCGTCGCTATGGTCACGCCTTCAGCATGCTTGCTATCGACCTTTTTAATCAAGGTGAACTTGGACTTACGATCGACCAGCGTAACCAAGGCGCCCTGATGATTTTTACCGATTACGGTATCAATCTCCCAATCGCCGACACGGCTCTTCTCGTCAACAATCGCCGGTCTTTCTGCAATGCCGACACGTCCGACAATCTGCCCCCGTTTGTCTTTCGAGCCATATTTCTTGCGGCGCTTCTTGTGGGCTTGGCGCAGGTGCTTATACAGATCGCCCCCCGCTCGTTTGTCCGTCCAAATATGCTGATAGATCCGTTCATGACTGAGGCGAGTGCCGTGCTCCTTGTCCAGCCATCCCGAAACTTGCTCAGGACTCCAATCCAGGCGCACTTGGCTTTCGATTAAGCTAATCACTTGCGCAGTCATTTTAATCGCCTTAAAGGCTTGCTGTTTGCGTCGGTCCGATTTGATCTGAGCCTGTTTAGGACGATATCCGCGTAACCCGCGATTACGGGTTAACTCACGGCTGACCGTGCCCTCAGAGACCCCAATGATCTCGGCGATCTTTTTATTTGTCTGTCCCGCTTTCAATAAGGCGGCAATCTGGTATCGTTGTGCTTCGGTCAACTGTTTGTAGTCTGTCATCGCTTATCCATCTTTGGTCGGATTGAGAAGGGGTCGCACTATAACAGTTGACCCCTTCTTAATCATTCAAAATGAATTGCACTTGATAGTTGAATCCGCG
>JAGXSU010000199.1 GCA_018333785.1 Methylomicrobium sp.
GCCTCTGCTTCTGCTTGTATAACAGTGAGTGGACAAGCCGTATCTGCTGATGGTTGTAATGATGCATCGACACGACCTTCAGATTGGAATACAGAAGTTGGGGAAACCATCAAATTAGGCATGGGCGGTTCTTTAACCAAAAATGATTTGGCTTGAATTTTCGTGCCACTGTCTCCTGTAATACTTAGCTCTGCAGTGTAATAACCTCCAGGCAAACCATTTGCGGTCACAGATATCGGAATATCTAGGCCTGGATCAAGCGAACCGAGATCTTTCGTATCAACAATTGATGTCCCTTTTTTTATGACCAAGGAACCAGACATTGGCGCATTACAGCCATAACCCTTATAGGTTGTGTCAAAGGTTAAGTCCTCATATGACAAAACACTTGGGGCATTTAGGGAAGCAATAACAGCTGGGACACATGCAACTTCAATGGTTTGAGTGACTTCACCCATTTTCAGCATTTGCGCTCCATTCGATTTTTGAATTTCAGCAGTAACAGGAAAACTTCCACCGTCGGTGATAATGCCCGTTAAATAAGGCAAGGATCCGGAAGTATTCTCGGTCATCCCAGGTGGAATGCCTGTGAACTTGACATAGCACAAACTTGGATCGGCTTGTGCGGCCGAAAGATCGGTCGTGAATGGACAATTAGCCACAGGAGGATTCGAAAGCGAAGCCCTGACCAGGGTATCCTGGCCTACCGTAATATTTAGGCTAGGCGTAATAGTTAAGATTGGCAAAGCTATTGGATCGACAGAAAAACTTTGCTGCCATGAGTCACCATCCGCATAGGTAATAACATCATTAACCATATTCAGATTAAAGATATATGGCCCTCCCACCGAAACAGACAAAGGATTGATCGTAAAAGTCTTGGTAAGGTTATTCCCAATTCCAGGCAAGAAAAGATTATCAATCAAGAAAACTTGGGTACCGTTTCCATCTTTTATAT
Organism: Methylomicrobium sp.; assembly: GCA_018333785.1. GTDB lineage: Bacteria > Pseudomonadota > Gammaproteobacteria > Methylococcales > Methylomonadaceae > Methylicorpusculum. The sequence continues at coordinate 959 of JAGXSU010000199.1, forward strand.
CCAGATTAGTAGTAACGCCCATAGCACATTGCGGAACACTATAGTCGACAGTGACATTTATGGGTGTTTGCTCTAAATAACTACTGGCAAGACTGACACTGTTGATGTAATTTTTGCAGTAGATATAAATATCCCCGGTTCCGTTAAGCATTGCCCCGACTTTATCACTGACACTATAAGTAAATGTGAAGTGACCTGATGTTGCACCATCACTTGGCGGGGTATAGGTAAATTTGTCGCCACCACTTATGGACACTAGCCCCTTACTGGGCTGCGTCAGAATTGCAAAGGTGAAATTATCATCCTGTCCCGCCTCTTTATTAGGATCTGTTACTGCAGGCACTTGAGCTGAACTTGCAGTGGTCGAGGTTGGCGATGTCAATATCAGCGATGTCACTGTTGGCGCTCGATTGGCATAACCAGATGCTTGATTGCTGTCAGCGCCGACTAGAGAGCCAACAGCGGCTCTTACGGTATAGTAATAAACGGAAACACCGGATACGCTGTTGTCAGCGTAGGTGATGGATGGCGCGGTGACAGCGCCTATTTTAGTAGTGGCACCTGTTGATGTTGCTGAACGCCAAATTTCATAGGATGTAGCATCGGCAACGGCAGACCAATTCAATCTAACTAGATTGGTAACCGTCCCCTGAGTGGCCACTAAGTCCGATACGACACCAGGAACTTTTCCCCAGCCTGCGGCCTGATCCGAATCAGGCGAGACACCCAAGATGTTTTTGCCAACTACCGTATAAAAATAATGGGTAATACCTGAAACGGTCGTGTCATCATAGATTGGCGATGTGGAAGAACCGATGAGGGAGCCTTTTGTTCCAGCCGAAGTCGACCGGTAAATGTCATAAGTTGATGCGGCAGTATCAACATTCCAGGTAATAGTCGATTTGCCGTACAGAGTACCTTGAGTAGCAGTTACTCCAGTAATTTTAGAAACTGGAATTACTGCAAAACCCATGGCCTCATTACTGGGTAGTGATTTGACAGTCCCAACAACAGTCTTAACCGTATAGAAGTACTGGGTCATGCCAACAGTCGTGGTGTCTTCATAATAACCAGTCGCTAGGGCGCCGGTAGTAGTGATCAGCGTTGCGGATCCACCGGACGACGTTGCTCGCCAGATCTCATAGCCGGTAGCATCTATGTTTTTAGTCCAAGTCAACCCAACTTTTGATTGAAGCGTACCTTGAGTTGCCGTCAGATCGGTAATTGTTGTTGGAACTTTACCCCAGCCTTCGGCCTGGGCGGAATCGGGCGCGGTACTAATCAGGTTTTTAGCAACGACAGTATAGAAATAATGTGTTGTTCCGGATACAGACGTATCGTCGTAGGTATTTGTCCCAACAGTAACAAGAAGTGTCCCTTTGGTGCCCGAAGCTGTAGAACGGTAAACGTCGTAACTTGCCGCAGCGGCATCGGCATTCCAGCTGACTGTAGATTTTCCGTAAAGGGTCCCTTGTGTGGCCGTTACGCCTGATACCTGAGAAACAGCCACAATTGCATAACCCATCGCTTCATTACTTGGAGCCGAAACCGTAGTCCCAACTACGGCTTTAACCGTGTAGTAATAGCGCGTCATTCCGACAGTCGTCGTGTCTTCGTAATAACCAACAGCCATAGCACCGACTGTGCCAATTTGAGTGGCAACACCGCCTGACGTTGTTGCTCGCCAGATTTGATAGCCGGTGGCATCTGGGTTTTTAGACCAACTCAAACCGACCTTATTCTGCAAAATGCCTTTTGTGGCCGTTAAGTCGGTAATGTTGGTTGGAACTTTCCCCCAACCTTCGGCCTGAGCGGAGTCAGGAGACGTGAACAAAGCATTCTTTGCAACGACCGTATAGAAGTAATGGGTTGATCCAGAAACGGTCGTGTCGTCGTATGCCGTTCCAGTAAAGCCGGCGCTGATGATGCTGCCCTTGGTTCCAGCCGAAGTAGACCGGTAAATGTCATAACTGGTAGCAGAAGCAACGGCAGTCCAGCTAACCGTTGATTTCCCGTAAAGCGTACCTTGGGTTGCGGTTACATTTTGAGGTTGGCCAAGGACGCTAACGGTCGCAGAAGCAACAAATGTAGCACCTGCCATATCAGTTACGCGGTAGGTAAATGAGTAACTGCCGCCGGTACCGCTCGAAATAGGGGTGTAGCAAACCTTGTTTGAAACAATTGAAGCCGTACCCACAGTTGGCTGAGTAATAATCGAGAATGTGAATGTATCGCCTTGCGAAGTATTAGCATCCGTGACGGATGGTGTCACACACTGCCGTGCACCGCCGACCACAGTGGAAATATTTGCAGAAGATGCGGTTGGAGCAAGGTTGGCATGGCCAACGTTTTGATTACTCCAAGGGCCGGGGCCATTAATGTTCTTTGGGATAACGGTGTAATAGTAAAGCGTAGCTGTATATTGCGTGTCGGAGTAACTATTGGTAGTCGTATTTGTAATCAGAGCCCCAAGTGTCCCAGATGCTATCGAGCGATAAATGTCATAGCTTGTAGTCGAAGTTGATGGTGACCACGACAAATTGATCGCATTGGTAATTGTTCCGTCAGTCGCACTAAGATTTGAGATTTGCGAGGGTGGCGGTGTTGGATTGGTCACCGTTCCGGAAGCCGTTCCATTCAAAACGCTACCCGCTTTATCAGTGACCCTGATGGTGAAACTGTAACTCTGTGTTGGGCCTGAAGCGGGAGGGGTATAACAAACCTGATTGCCGGATACGTATGCACTACCAACGGCCGGTTGAGAAACCAAAGAGTAAGTAAGGACTTCTGGAACTGAAGTGTTTGGTTGGTACTGGTTTGGATCAGAGACGCTTATCGTAGTACATACCGTGCCGCCACCAATAGTAGACCCCGGCATTGAGGCACTTAATGCCGTTGGAGGATTGTTGGCCCAACCACGGTCGGTATAGCCATTGCACCATAAATAGAGTGATGGACTTGCAACTTCCATGTAATAGTCGTAACTTTGACCAGGAGTTCCACCGGTATCTTCCGCATACAGGTAATAATATCCACCGGGAACATATCTAGAGAAATAAAGCGTCCACGTAGAGGCTGTAGGGAGCTTCCTATAATGCAACTCATAATGGTTGTAACTCACATAGGTACAACTACCTCCTGAAACAAACGAATGAATAACCTTATTAATCTGGGTTCCATCAGTCGCAGTGGAGTTAATAATCGCCTTTGCATTCCCAGCAAACAGTATTGCAAACAGTAGCAGTAAAGCAGAAAAAACTTTTCTGATTTTAGATGGCATAGCCGATAAACCTTTGATGAGAAATTAGTAGTCGATAGTGATGGATACTGGGACCGATGGGTCTTTCGCATCATCAATGGCGGTAATAGTGGCTTTGGCTGATTGAGGCGTACCGGTTTTGCCAAAGCTTATTCGGTAAGATGTCGCGCTGATTGGCTGGTCATTGACCCGCCAGGCATAGCCAACAATCTTTCCATCCGCATCCGTGCACTTGGCCTCCGCATAAACCACATAGGCGTTTGGAATGGCAGTTAATTGGCAGGAGGGCTTTTGGTTGGCGACTAAATGCAGCGAGTGGCTCACGGTAGCTGTTTCACCCATCTTGCTATTCAGCGTGTAACTGATGGTGTGATCACCTGGTTCGGTAATGGTGGAGACCATATAGCTTCGATTGGTGTAATCATCAATCTGCAAGCCATCGACTTTCCATATTTGGCCAACAACTGAATCAAGAGGATGTCCTCCATAAATGGTTGGACGGACTGTTACAGTCATTGGTACACGATCATAGTAATTGGACTTTCCAACTTTAATTGTCGGTGCATAGGGAACGGCTGGCTCTGCAACGACATGTTGGGTCAATTGAGTTTGGTTCCCTCTGGAATCGCTAATCTTGATCGTGATGTCATATTCACCTGCGTATACCGCCTGCCCAGCCGCACGGTTTGGGAATGCTTCGTTTTGGCGGGCATTGACATTGGTAGGGAAAGTCCATTCATACTTCAAATCCTCAAAGCGCCTATTCATTTCAAGACGATCATGACTTACGATGAAAAACAAATCCGCGGGGGCTTGGACGGTTAACTGTTTTAGGACGATCGAGAAATTCGGCCAGACATATTCCCAAGGGACATAAGAAACGCTGGTTTCCTTGGTTGTAGATTCCTTGAATTCATTAACCCAAGCTCTAAATTTCAAAGGCTTTGGATCGACCAAATCAGATTGCGAAGGAGACCAATCAACTTCATTTCCTGCAACTAAGCGGCCATCGGGCAATTCCCATTCCGACCCGATCGTGTGAACGCTAGGAACATTGCCCCAGGAAGGACGTGTTGTACCTACATAGTGATAGGTCTTTCCAACTTCTACATCTCGTGGACCAGTCGCTGAAACAGAAGGATAACTGGGGATTTTTGTCGTTATGACGTGGCGATCTATAGTCCATGCGTATTTATCATTTGCACTGGTATCAGACGGTCTGGCTCTCAACGAAATAAGGATTTTATTTTCGGTGTTGTCATTGATGGTTACGGTTGGTCCCGACATTGTTTCGGTTCTGTCGTGATATTCAACAACCCAGTCATAAATTGCGGCGGCGGTTGCTTTTCCATCGCGATATAGTTCAGCACCAATTGTTACTGGATAACCAGGTGCAACATGGCTTGGGCCAATAATGTTTACTTCGAGCTTCGAGTATGCCCAAACTTCTACAGGTGTGGTGTAACTTTCAATGTCAGTTTTACTGACCATTTTTACCCGAATCAATTTGCGGCCGGGTGTTCGCATTCCGATACTGACTCTAAGAGGGCTCAACGTTTCAATTTCTTGCCATGTGTCGCCGTTATCTATACTTTCTTCCCAGTGGGTTTCTTTTAATGCGACCTTGTTATCGACAGTCATATCAAGATCGAGCGTGAACACCTTCGGAGCAGGCGCTTCGAGTTGTTTCGCGATAATGGTTCCAACCAAAGGCGCAGTATTGACTATGCCAACATATTTAGTTGGTGACTGAATTGAGTAATGTAATCCATCGATTGACGAAACAATATCGGCTGACGCTGATATCTTCATAAACAGTTTATTAGCTGGATTTAATTTGAACTCGGCCTCGCCATTCACTAAATTAACGACATCAGATACAGGTGATCTAGCTGAATTATTTGTTTCAACGAATAATTGACCTTTCCAATCACCCAGCATTGTTTTGTCATAAACAAATCCGGCAGCGGTGTATTGTCCAATTTTTACCTTGGCTACTAATTCGTCTGTGCTATTGGCTGTCTGCGGAACTTCGACGATGAGTTTTGGTGTTCCTTGTGGCCCACCAACAACTTTTAACAACTTTTCACTGAAGACAGATGGGTAATCCATCCATGCAACTCGAACTTTGACCTCACGTTCCTGAAGTAAAGGTAGATTTTCTGTGGCTAACCAAAAGGAACTGCCATTAGTTACATTATTTCTTGTAATGAGTTGAACGGTATCATCGGAAGTAATTTTTACCTTGGCTGAAAGAATTGGATTTGTGGATACGGTTAGTCGAGTGAAGGCAGAACCGGACTGAAGAAAATATTTGTCCTCAGCAATTTTGGAGCCTCCGGAAAAAGCCATTCCAGGAGCTGGTGGTTCTGTCACCTGAACAGTATGAGAACCAGTCCCCAATTGAAGAGCCATTCCATCCGCATATATTCTGCTTACTGAATAAGAAATTGATTTTTCGCCAACTGTTGCAAAAGTTCCATTTAGTTGGGCAGAGTTTAAGTTAACTGCTGGTGTTAAATCAGAAGGGATCGTGAAGGTTACGAGACAAGATTTCTTGCCAGCAAGGGCATTTTTCAATGCATCGTCATAGTTCAAAAACAAATAGCAATTGGTACCGTCAGTCTGTTTAAGTTCTAAATCTGACTTGGAAACACCAGTAAACATTTCTGTAGCGCCAGAAAATGCAAAGACTGGAATGCTATAACCCCTAACTACAAGCGTTTTTGTTACAGGCTTTGAATCGTATCTTTGACCATCAACCCAACGTGATACATTCAGGTCAATATCAAAATTCCCCGACTGTGAAGTGTATCCAATTATTGACGGCAACCCATTGCTACCGATAACAGTTTGAAGCCCTGGAACCGAATAGTTGAAATAAATAAAACATTTTCTCGGATCGTTTTCCGCATCGCTTTGTGTAGAGGTAAGCGGGCAGCTTTTGTCCTGAGAAGGAACTACCCCGATTGAAATTTTTGTTTCCCCTTGATCAATAAGTGAAGGCGAAATTGAAATAGATGGCAATGGGGTTTGTTTAACATTGAAAGCAAATGTCTTCGTTGCAGTTCCTTCTGCACCTTGAATTGATAAGTTGGCGGTATAACCACCTTCTGGCAAACCCTGACCAATCAATGAATAATCAAGATCACTACCAAATTCTATGAGAGTAATTGGTTGTGATTCAACTGTACTTCCATCCTTATTGCTTGTTAGAACTAAATTGGCGGATAAAGCGCCATTACAAGCCAGCGCATCATAATTGAATTTATAGGTTGGCTTTATGTATGACAATAAGTTCGATGTCGTGGAAAATGAATTAATTGTTGGCTGAGGGCACGATGCTGTTATAGTTTTTGATACCTTGCCGACGACTAATAATTCTTGCCCATTGAATTTGCTTACGGTAGCTTCAATAGGATATTGACCTGAATTTTGAATAACGCCATGAAGCGCTGGGAACGCGCCGGAATTATCTAACGTTAATCCATCAGGCGGAGTTGATAACTCAACCAAGCACTTCGATGCATCTGCCAGAGCAGTTTTTTTATCTTTTGTAAATTGGCAATTAACAACAGATGGATTCTGCAAAGTAACATCAATAGTATCCTGGCCATCAACTACTGATGTTGATGGCAATATACCCATAACTGGCAAATTAACCGGTTTCACAACCAGTTGCGCGGATTTAATGTCTTCGCCTATATCTGTTGATATATGAGCTTTAACAGAAAACGTCCCTGATTTAGATAAGCCTTTAGTGTTGAATAAGGCAACATTCCCTATGCCACTGCTTATATTTTGTAAAACCGTAGACGATACGGAAAGATTATTATTATCAAAGATATTGATATAAATCTGTTTTGTTTTTGAACATGCCGGGATTGAGTAAGTTATTGAAGAAGAAAATTCCGTTGCTATCAGAACAGGCGTTGTTGGTGAAAGCGCTGAAATAGAAGGTGTTGTACACGAAACATTTACAGAACCATTTGCAGTAAAATTTTGACCACCACGATCAGTAACAACGAATTTAAACGACAATGGCCCTGAAAAAGAGCCGTCCACAGGAGGTGTATATTTAAACTTCCCATTACTAATACTTACCATTCCGGAAGTGGTTTGTTCGGTAATAGCGAACGAAAGAATTTCACCTTGTCCAGCATCAATATTAGGGTCCACGACAATGGGCAATGTTTCCGCACTGGGAACATAGGATGTTGTGATTAGAGTAACTGATGCCGATGTTGGGGCTGCATTTGCGAATCCCTTTGCCTCATTCCCTACTGGCCCAACGGCTTCTCCAACCTTCGTTTTAACGGTGTAGTAGTAATACGCAACACCCTGCGTTGTTGAGTCAACAAAATTTGACGATGTTGGATTGCTTATCAGAGACGCTGAACCACCACTTGCGGTACTTCTCCAAACTTCGTAGCTTGAAGCTTCTGGATCTGCTGTCCAGCTTAATGATATGGCCCCAGTGACGGTCCCAAGGCTTGCGGTTAATGTGGAAATTGGCGCTGGCTGCTTGGACCACCCAGCAGTTTCATTTCCTGCGGGTCCAACAAGGGCACTAACTTTTGTTTTGATGGTGTAGTAATAGGCGCTTCCAGGGAGCGCATTGTTGTCATCGTAGGAAGTAGTCGTACCGACGTTTCCTATTAGAGAGCCGGCGCCTCCGGAAGAGTTTGCTCGATAAATCTCATACCCGGTTGCATCAGGAAGGCTGACCCAAGTTAATTTAACCTTGGCAGTTAAAGTTCCTTGTGTGGCAGAAAGCGTATTAACTGCCGCCGGTAACTTGCCCCAGCCTTCGGCTTGGGAAGAATCGGGAGCGCTGCCAGTGCTGTTCTTGGCCACAATCGTATAGAAGTAGTGAGTGCCGCCAGATGCCGTGCCGTCATCGTAGCTATTGCCTGTTTGCTCTGCAGCAATAAGGTTGTCCTTGGTACCGGCCGTCGATGATCGATAGACATCATAAGCAAGAGCACCGGTGGCCGAGGACCAAGAAACAGTCACTTTGTCATAGTAGGCGCCTTGTGAGGCAGTGACCCCTGACACTTGCGGTGGAGCGGGTTGCTTACCCCAACCGGTTGCCTCAGCGCCAGCCTGACCTTCAACAGTTCCCACGAGGGCTGTCACTTTGTAATAGTAAGCAGTTCCCGCCCCGGTCGTAGCATCGGTGTAATCGGTTGTGATCGAAGAACTTAAAAGAGCAAGAGAACCGCCTGGTACGGTTGATCTATAAATCTTGTAGCTAATAGCATCTTGAACAGCGCTCCAACCAAGGTGAACAGCGTTGATTACTGTGCCTTGAGAAGCAGTAAGGGTGTTGATGGTTGCCGGTAACTTGCCCCAACCTTCGGTTTGATTAGAGTCGGGAGAATTACCTGAGGCATTCTTCGCCACAACCGTATAGAAGTAGTGATTCCCACCAGTGGCTACCGTGTCATCGTAGCTTAGGCCGGTTAGATCTGTGGAAATAACAGATCCCCTTGATACAGCACTAGGTGATCGATAAACGTCATATGAGGCTGCACCAGTGACCAGTGACCAAGAAACCGTCACTTTGTCATAGTAGGTGCCTTGTGAGGCCGTGATGCCGGTTACCTGAACGGGAGCCGGTTGTTTCCCCCAACCCGCAGCTTCGTTACCCGACGGACCTTCAACGGTGCCAACGAGAGCCGAGACTTTATAATAGTAGGCAAGTCCCGAACCGGTATTATTATCGACATATCCTTCGGTATTCGATGTGCCAATCAAGCTGACAGCACCTCCTGATGAGGTCGCTCGATAAATGTTGTAGCTATTCGTATCGGCTATGGCAGTCCAACTCAATTGGACTGAATTCACGATAGTTCCCTGTGTAGCAGAAAGCGTATTGACTGCCGCGGGCAACTTACCCCAACCCTCGGTTTGAGAAGAATCGGGAGCGCTACCGGTGCCGTTTTTGGCCACAATCGTATAGAAGTAGTGAGTGCCGCCAGATGTAGAGCCGTCATCGTAGCTATTGCCTGTTTGGTCTACAGCGATAATGTTGCCTTTGGTACCGGCGGTCGATGATCGATAGACATTGTAATTAAGAGCACCGGTGGCCGAGGACCAAGAGACAGTCACTTTGTCATAGTAGGTGCCTTGTGAGGCTGTGAGTCCGGTTACCTGAACTGGGGCCGGTTGTTTCCCCCAACCCGCGTCTTCGTTACCAGCCTGACCTTCAACCGTGCCCACGAGGGTCGTCACTTTGTAATAGTAAGCATTACCAAATCCTGATGTGGAATCGGTATAGCTTGCTGTTAATGAAGCACTTAGCAAAGTGAATGCGCCACCTGAAGAATCCGAACGATAAACTTTATAGCTAGTCGCATCGGGTACGGCTAACCAGGATAATTTGACGGCATTGATTACTGTGCCTTGAGTAGCTGAAAGCGCATTGATTGACGCTGGTAACTTGCCCCAGCCTTCGGCTTGGGAAGAATCGGGAGAGCTGCCGGTGCCGTTCTTGGCCACAACCGTATAGAAGTAGTGAGTGCCACCAGTTGCAGTTGTATCGTCGTAGGTAAGGATAGCTAGGCCGGATGCGATTAGAGACCCTTTGGCTCCTAAAGCTGTCGAACGAAAAAGATCAAAGGATCCTGCATTGAGGGAAAAAGACCAGGAAACCCTTACCTTGGCATAGAAAGTGTCTTGAGTTGCAGTAACACCCGTTACTTGAAGAGGAGCGGGTTGCTGTCCCCAACCTACTGCCTCATTACTCTTAGAACCTTCGACCGTATCAACCATAGCTGAGACCTTGTAATAAAAGGCAAGACCAAAGGTAGATGTCGAATCAGTAAAGCTTGGTGCTGGTGAATTTCCAATCAGAGTTAATGTACCGCCTGAACTGGAAGCGCGATAAATGTTATAACTTGTCGCATCGATTACAGCCGACCAAAACAAGTTGACCGCGTTGAGTACGGTACCTTTCGTCGCCGAGAGTGTGCTGATAGTACCAGGAACATTCATCCACCCTTCGGATTGGGTGGAGTCTGGTGAATTGCCCGTGGCATTCTTTGCAACTACTGTGTAGAAATAGTGAGTGCCGCCGGTTGCAGCTGAGTCATCGTAGCTTAGTCCTGATAAATCTGTTGCAATTGCAGTTCCTTTGACGCCAGAGCTTATAGAGCGATACAGGTCGTAAACTAGCGCTCCGCTAGATGTGGGCCATGAAACGCTGATCTTGTCATAGTAAGCACCTTGTGAAGCAGTGACTCCTGAGACTTGCGGTGGAGCGGGTTGCTTACCCCAGCCGGTTGCCTCATTACCCAGCGCCCCCTCAGCTCCACCGACAATTGCCGTTGCTTTGTAATAATAGGCTGTTCCAAACCCTGACGATGTGTCGTTATAAGAAGGTGTTGTTGATGCACCAACAAGACTCAGCGTTCCGCCTGAGCTGTTTGCTCGATAGATGTTATAGCTTGTTGCATTAACAATTGGGCTCCATGTCAATTGAACAGCATTAACGACAGTACCCTGAGTGGCGGTTAATGTGCCCACAGGAGGTACTATATTCCCCCATCCTTCAGCTTGAGCAGAATCGGGTGAATCCCGCGTTGCATTCTTAGCAACTACCGTATAGAAAAAGTGGGTCGTATCAGAGGTGGGATCGTCCAGGGTGAGTACTGTTAAATTCGAAGCATGGAGAGTGCCTTTTGTTCCGGATGATGTAGAGCGATAGACATCATAGGCATTAGCCCGCGGCGCCGATGACCATGAAATCGTTACGCGTTGTAATAATGTGCCTTGAGTTGCTGTTACACCTGTTACCTGAGACGGAGCAGGCTGGGCTCCCCATGCGGTCAAGAAAAATGAAAATAACGTAAAAAATGTATAGATGCGCATGAAAATGATCCGTCCAGAATTTCTGATCATTAACACAAAATTAAGCCTGCTTGATAACTTCAAAAGGCCGCAAAATAGGCGTGTCTTTTAATTCGCTTCGGCGGAAAGACCAAGATATCCACTAAGAACGAGCCATTATGAAAGCTTGTTGTGATCGATACTTTACGGCGGTGACATTAAACATCCATGTCTAACTTCAGTGAAAAAAAGAAAAAACCGAACACTGAAAAAAATCAGGTTCGGTTTTTGGTTGGAATTGGCGTCAACATTGCAGCTAACGCCCTTTTTGTCCGAAAGTTTCGATGATCTCAAGCAGTTCCATTCTGAAGCTGCCGAAAATATTGATCTCTCTGTTCAAGCTTCTGGCGCGCAAAGCAATTCCAAGTCTTTGCCGAAGATTCGGATTGACACGGAATTCGCTGCGGAGCCAGTCGCGATAATGTTCCTTTCCGCCATCCCATCCCTGGGGTGGTGAAAAAGGAGACAGCGGATTGCCAGGAGATGTATCAATTCGACTGGCGTCGAAAACATACTGACACATAGCAACCTCCTGCCTAACTTAGAGACCGAAAGACAAACGCATTTGGCCCGCTTTGATTGAGAACATCCAGCCAATCGATGCTTTTGGCGTCAATGGGTAACGATCCTGACGGTTCACGGATTTCAACTTGAATGCCTTGCGTTTTAGCACGTTCGGCAAGTTTTTGAGCCGCGAAGGTTCCTGCATGCGTTCGATCCAGATCTGACCAAATGATGAGCTTTTCCACCCCTTGCGGAATGATAAAGTGACTCATCAACGTGGAACTGATCAATGGCCATGTCACCATTCCCGTAGCCTCGATAACAGACAAAGCTGTTTCGATGCCTTCGGTAACAGAGAGAACACGACCGGGGTTTCCAAGACGAATACCAGATCCCACAATCAAACGATCCGCGGGCACTGGCATTAACTTCTTTGGAGACTCAACCGGTGCTTTGCGACCATCACCCGTCAAAAACGAGCGATGGATCGTAATGGCTCGGTTGTCCTTTTCGACCAAAGCCAACATGGCCGGAAAGTAACCAATCACTTGGTTGTCTTCGTTTCGATACTGCATCTTCGGGTGAAAACGAAGGCTTGGCCAATTGGGAAGCCAACCATCCAAACCGCGCGATTGTAAGTAAAGCCTTACAGGTTCGGCATCGGGATGATGGATCGATTTTGACTCTTGCCAAACGGTTCTTAAAAGCGCTCTGATCTTATCGTCATTGATCGACGATTTACATTGATCAAAGTGCGCTTTTCTGTGAACGATCCGCTGTGGCTGATGAGAATCAGAGGATAATCCCAGGACGCCAGCAATCGCTGAAAGCGCTTCTGGAAATGTCCAGCCTCTCAACCACATCAACAACGAAAATCCATCAGGCTTGGGGCCGCAAGTATTGCAACAGCCTCCACCAGACAGATTGGCATCACGGAACAGACGGAAACCATCTTTTCCACCATGGACAGGGCAAGCGATATGCCTTTGACCCGGTTTCTCGATAGCTTTGTCAATCTCGGGCGCCAAATCATCCAAAACGGATAACCAGGAACCGCGAGCGGCATTTCTTACAACATCAGATTCAATGGCTGAGGCGTTCATGCGAGCACCTCATCAACAATGGCTACAGTCTTGACGAAAAACAGCGCATTCAAGAAAGATTCACAGCCATTGTCCCAGCGGATAGTGACATAAAAATCTCTGCCATAACGACCGACTTCTTTGAGATTGACAACTTGACCCAAAGAGTTTTTGGTCACATCAGGAAGCGCGTCTTCACAAACGGGACGTACATTGGTTCCAACTTTAACTTTTACAGCAAACATGGTTTTCTCCTAGTAATGTCCCGACCGCCGGGACTTCCTAGATGCCCCACCAGTCCGGGAGAGAATCGAGGAAGTCCCGGCAGGCGGGATGGAAAAGAAAACCACCCGAGAGAAACCAAGCCCCTGTTGGGAGAATGTTTTCTCCCAGATGGGGTAAAAAAATGCCTAACAGGCTAAAGGTTGGTAGCCTGTTTTTTTCAGGGTACCTAAAACACAGCTTTCTATCGAAGCTAACGTCGTGGCATAACTCATCAAAATACGGTCCAGAAGTACCGTACCTTGAATCGATATACCAAATTGCTCTTGAGCAATCCTACAAGCTTCTTGCTGCGGCAATGATCCAGAAGTTAACTGGCCAAAATACTCGGCAGCAGCTTCCAAATCTTCGGTATTGATTTCATCAGCCTCACACATGCCACCACCACTTAATTGATAGCAGTTATCGAGAACTGATACCTACCGGTGTCATTACGATCAAAGCCGGATGTATAGCCTTCAGAAACCAGTTTGAGAGCTTCATTCAAAGTCAATTCCAGATCAAAGGTCTCGACACCTTCAATCTCAAGCGTCATTTTCAGGCGCTTTTGGTTCTTGGCTGAATAATGATTTTCAGCTTGTTCGAAAGCGGCTTCCGGTGTTAATGCAGTTGCTGCAATGCTTCCAACCGCACCGAATAACTGAATGGCAATCCAGGTGTGGTCAGCCGTTTTGCGGATGACGTAATCACCCAAAATGCCTTTGGCATCGCATTGGGTATCGCCGTTAGGGTTTTGATAAGGTCGTCCAATAGACATGATATGTTTCCTCTTAGAATGAGACCAGGAAACACAATCCGCGAGCGGGAATGAGTTTCCCGGTCGGGTTAGAAAAAAATGAATCAGGCTGAAGTTACAGAAGCAACACGGCCATTTTCATCAAGCGTGATAACGAATGACTTCCCATACAGAGAAGGACAGCCACCAAAACTAGGCAGCAATCGTTTCAATGCTTCAGCAGTATCAGAGGATGTATTCGCAACCACAAATTGCGAAAAATCATACTCATCTGTGTCGTAAGCTGACTGTTGAAAGTCGTATTCATCCCTAAATGAAGAAGCCTGCGTAACAACCGAACCAGAGCCATCCTTTTGGGGAACTATGGCTTTGGTTCCATCAAACATGGAGTCATCATCAATTTCAATTGAATCATCGCCAACCCAAATTCGATAAGATTGGCAGAAAAGCGTATCAAGAGAAATCCACTGGCCATCAAAACAAGCACGGTGAGTTTCATTGATGAATTCAATTCGAACCGACTCCTTATTCAAATTACGAAGATGGTTGTGCATCCAGTGACCGTCATCCAACTTTTTAGAGCCTGCTGGGTAGACATAGAAGCCATTTTTGAATACATACATCGACAAAGCAGAGCCTTCATCTTGAATATACTCGTCGAAAGTCACTAACCGGGCTCGGCCAGACATGACATCTTCCTGATGAACTGGTTTTTCAGGGCGAGCTTCAAATTCTCCAAAGCTCTCTTCAGAACAATTTGGATAGGTTGAATATTCTGTTAACGCTTTAATGGGAATGGCAGGCACATCGTTGAGAATAGGTAATAAACCCCATTCACTGATCATGTCGTAATAGCCCACAAATTCCTCAGAAGACATCCTGGACTTCATTTCGGTCAGACGTTTCTCGATTTCGCATCTTAAAACGGCCTTCACCAGACTTGCTGCATCATCTTTATCGACCAACTCATCACGATCCGGTAACCGTCCGAAGAATCTAGACGAGTCAAGATGAACGATATGAAAACCAGCTTGCCCAAAGGAACCGTAGTTAGAAGACTTGTAGATTGGCAAGCCCTGCAAATACATTACATAGGCATAGTTGTTCAAAGTCGGCTTATCAAAGCCGGCAAGAGAAACCAAGCCAACCTCAGTATTCACAAATTCAAGACCTGAATCTATCGCATGAGGACGATCAAGTTCGGCGCCATTGAACAGAACTGGAATTGGAAATGCCGAGGCAAGACGTTTTAGTTCATGTTCGATGCGACCCAATTCAAGGTCAACGCCAACCATGGTAATGGTTGTTACGTTGTCCCATTCTGGGACAGGCGTAATATCGACCGTCTTGAATGACAGAACATCATCGGTATTGACGGAAATTCGTCCGCTTTTACTGACGACAGTTATATGACGGCAGGCAAATAACGCCGACAAAAAACCAATGCCAAAAGGATGCTCTTGAGCAACCACATCGGCGTCCCAACCGGATTCGGCGACGGTAAGCAAGGTCTCGATAGAATCGATACCACAGCCATCATCAGTCACGCGAAGTATCTTGGTTTCGGGAGCAAATTCGAAATTTACCGAAGTTGCGCCGGCACGACGGGCATTTTGCATGAGTTCACCCAAAACCGTGGTCTTATTGGTAAAGCTGAACTTCAAGCTTTTGACCAGGTTGGATTGATTAACTTTCATTGCAACTTGTTTCATGTTTTGTCTCCAAAAAAGAAAAATCACCGGAAACAAAACAATTCCGCTGGGAAATAGTTTGTTCCCAGCTGGGTTAAGAAAAGGTAAGTCTTAGTGAACTAGATCAGTTTAAGTGAATAGCTTAATCCTGATCTTTTGCAGTCTTTCAAGCTAAAAAGGCAATCCTGAAGAAAGCTTTCAAACTTAAAAAATCTACGGGTTTGCGCGTATTCTTTCAGCGATGTGAGCAGAATGCGGCAAGTGTTATGGTCGGTGGTATTGATGAATTCGGAATCATCCGAAACAGAAAATACCTTGGCCAAGGAACTGGATTCGTCCTCGTTAAGAACAAGTCCGACATCGATATTGTCGCCGCTATTGGCGGGCGAAATTTGAAAATAGAATTTACACATGACAATCTCCCTAAAAAAGAGGGAAATCATCATTGCCCAGCTAGGGAATAAAGATTTCCCGGTGGGTAAAGATAAGAATCACGCCGAGGCGCTTAACAGGTTGCCTTATTTAGAGTGCTGAACTGGCACTTGCTTTTGAGTTCTCTTAGAGAACTACAAAAATCCGTCTTTCCACAACACTCATGCCAAGCATTCTGGAAAGACGGTACCGGCAGTATGCCAAATACCGTCAATGTTTTTACATTCGAAAGACGCCTGTTTTAGCACGTCTTTCGTTTGGTGGTTAGCTTAGCTCGTGGGCAATGACTTCAGCCTCTGAACCAGCATCGTTTTTCAGAAAACAGACATCGCTTGAATGAAGCAATTTGCCGGATTCTGTATGGATAGTATGGATCTTGTAGATACCACTGCTTATTCCCTGGTCAGGATCATTCCAGAATACCTCGTCACCAACGCTTAGCTCAGTGGACAAATAGTCCTGAGCATCAGCGAGATCGATGAATTCGGCATCATTGCCTAATGACATGGGAAGATTGGCAGCAAGAACCCCGGCAAGGGAAAACTTGGAAGCCGAAGCAACATCAAAACTCCATCTATTTTGATTTGACCAATAACCACGCTCAGAATCAGATTTAATGACCTTTAATGTCGTAGCGTCGAGATCAGAAAATGATTCGAGACGATAATTGTCTTGCCAGGTAGATGAACAATCCATGCAGGTCACGAACGACCAAACAAGATTGCCATCTGCCTCCATCGAGCCGGGAGACTCAATGTTCATAGAACCGCAGTTTGGACAGAATTTACCGTGCGTTTTTAGGTAATTTTCCTGCGCGGAATCTTCTTTACGATCACACTCAATAGCTTGATCGAAAGCCGCGAACACTGCGTCAACATGCGGATTATCGCGAATGGCCTGCTCTATGTGCCCGAGAAACTCGGCTCCATTGGGCAATGTGGCCAATTCGTCTAAATCAGCGCCCTCAATATCGAAGTCCTGTATAGAGACACGAATATTGAGAGATGAATCGGTGTAAACGGCTTGAACCAAACCGCCTTCAACGTGAACGACCAAATTGATGGTTTTTTGACTGGTAGTCATGATATTTCTCCAATAAATGTAATTAAACGGGAAACACAAAGCCCATTCCGGGATAAGTGTTTCCCGGAAGAGTGAAAGAAAAAGTGTTAGCCTTGGAGCGCTAGATCAATTGAATTAAGCAACTCTTCAGAACAACCACCGTGATTATGCCAAGCAATCGGCAATGCGCTTCTGCATTCAATCAATAAAGTTTTGAGCTGTTGATCATCAGAAACATCCGACGACAAAGCATCATTGATGCGTTGAATTAAAGCTGGATCAACCCCTTCAGACTTTGCAAAAGACCAATCAGGCAAAGCTGCGCGTGCTTGTTCAATCGCTTCACGAATAGACCATTGAGAAGTATTTCCACCCAAAGTCGCAGCGTGAAGAATCTCTGCACCAGGATAAGCGTTTTCGGCTTGTTCCATAGCGTGTTCAGCATCCGTTGCAAAACAATCGAAATGCAAGATCGTTTTGTCACCAGCTTCATCATGATAAGAAACGCGGAAAAGCTTGAGGTCAGGATTGAGGAGAAGCATCAAAACATCACTCCAGTTCCAGTCATCTTTGGACGGCGTTAGCATACTTATGACACTGATATCGCAAGCAAATGCATTAGCCAAATTGAAACCAGCAGTTTGAACCTGGTCAACGGGTTCAAAATTGGGGTCGGCAGTCATAATGACACGATCATTAAGAACTAATCCGCAATCACCAGATGACAGGGTAATCAACCTCAAAGAAGGATGGATATTAGGACCGTAAAGATCGAGGCTAGATTTGACCTCCTCAATCAATTTCTTGGTATCACCAATCGTTTCCAAACGCTTTTCATTACAACGGTTATAGCCATAATCGTTAACCATTTCCTCTAAAACGTTGATCAAATCTTGAATCATTTTTTTATCTTTGCTCATTGTAAGAATCTCCAAAAGAAACAAACAAAGAGCATGCCCCAGAGGGAAAGGCTCCCTGTCTGGGTAGAAAAAATGGCGATCCCGAAGAATCGCCAAAGGTTTAGTTAAGCAGCCAACAACAAATCTTTACTGATTCGAAAAAGCTCGGAACGCAGGTCGGACACATTGTTGATGCAGATCGAATTGTCAAACAAATGACTGGTATCGATACAGATCCCAACACCTACCAATTCAATGCCGGTCGCTTCGCAGCGGCGGATTACTGATTTGGCGGCATCATAATCATCAGGCTCACCGTCGGTGAGTATCATGATGACCTTACGATCTTCCCTGGTTGCCATAACGCTCGCAGCGGCATACCAAAGTGCGGTATGAAGTGGCGTGCCTCCATTGGTAATTGCAGAAAACGCGGACGCATTAGGACGAACCTTCTGGCCATGCTTCAACAATGGATTGACGTTATCGGTATCTCCATGAGGAAAACGTGTAATCGCCGGATTGACACCTGAAATACCTTCAAGCGCCAAAGCCAGAGCCACAGCAGAATCCATGGCTATACGAGCCAAGGTAATCGACAAATTCGAGCTTATACGGTTATTCATAGAGCCCGACGCATCGACCAATAAGTGCAAGGCCGTATTAGGTGCCTGCTTGTGAGTTCTGCGTTCGAAAACGCGAGAATCACCTTGCGACAAGCGAACCAATTTACGACCATCAATGCGATTTCCAGATCGTTTGTTAACAGGACGTTCATAACGACTGGATTGAATTAGGCCTTGTAAAGAAGCCCGGATTTTGCCAGATTCTGAAAGCGCTCGATTCAATATCGCATTGCCAGTCGGTGGATTACGGTTCGGATCCAACGCCAAGGGCAAATGGGTTTCAGAATCGTAACTATTTCTTGGCTGATTTCCCAACAGCTCTTGAGCTGCTTCAAACAAATCATCAGGTAAGTCATCTTGACCGGCAGAGAGCACCGAAGACAAGATTTGCGCTAATTGGTCGGCATCCTGAGATTGATCATTAGCATCGGAATGGGATGACGTTGCACCCTGTCCAGGTTGTTGATCCGTGTTGTCATCGCCGGCATCAGACGTATCTGATTGGCCATTAGCATTATCTGCCTGTGACTGTTGATCCTGTTGAGAGTCCCCAGTATCAGAAGAGTCATCACTTTGATCGTCGGTGGAGTCATCAGAAGGATCCGATTGTCCACCAGAGTTACTTGGTGATTGTTGCGACTGTTGTTGCTGGGATTGTTGCCTAGCCTGTTCTTCAGCCTTTTCTTTCTCTTCTTGAATCATCCGCAAAATCTGATCGGCAAGCCGAACACAATCACGGGTATGACTCAAATGAGGCACATCAGACATAAGACCAAACAAACGGGTGACAGCGCCTACCGGAAAAACATCTTCCAGGAGGGCTTCAGCGGTATCAGCATAAGACGACAATGCCTTTTGACCAAGGACATCATGACGCAAACGAAACAGCAGAAACTGTGAAAGAACACTGGCAGGATGCGGTTCGTCATCTTTTGTGACAAAACCATAAGCATCCGTTTGAACCAAGTATTCAGTCACTTTTTCCGTTGTCCGTTTTGTACCTGGATAGGGTTCTTGCATAGATTTCTCAATGCGAACGTCTTCCAGGATGTTGACAATATGCTTCCGTAGAGGATTTGTAGCGGCGTTGCGAAATTCACCAAAATCGGTAAAGCGAACGTGCGCTGCTTCATGTACCAAATAACCCCAGGCAACATCCTTAATATTGGAATCCTCACTATCTAATGCAGGAAGGTGAATCCGATCGCCGGTTGTATAGGCATCGTCTCCACCTACCGAAACTTTGACGCCAAACTTGTTGCCCAATGCCGCAGCAACAATTGGAAAGGCGTTATTCAAGGTTTGATTTTTCATGGTTTAAATCTCCAAAAAGGAGGCAAACCATGAGCCCGAGAGGCAAATGGTTTACCTCAAGGGTCAAAAGAAAAGGGGTTAAATCAAAGCAGTCGAACAGCGTAGCTATTACTAATTCGACATTTTGAACAAATTTAAGGCACAAGGCGCTTAATTGGTGAATGCTGCAATCTTTAAGAATCAGAACCGATTCTGTCTTCAGAATATTTCGTCCATGACTTTGATAAAGACCGGATAAACACCAATTGAATTGATCGCCAGAAAAATAGACTTGGGTCTCTTTCTTGCCAACAGCTGAGTCGTACATTTTGAATGATAACGCAGCGGATGGTGGATCAAAAATATTCCAACCATTTGCATGAAGGATATTGCAAATAAATTGCATGATTTCCTTTTGAGAACTCATAAACTGCCTCACATAGCAAACAAGCTACCAGAAATAAAGTCCATGAATTTGATGGCTTCAACATTAAGCGTAAAACGAGCATGAAGCACACTATCAATGAAAACTTCCCACGGATATTTGGGATCGTCGCACTTGGACAGAGTCATATCACCAACACGAAACTTCTTGTGTTGGTAAAGCGTTTCTTCGCGCGAGTCGATGCGGATAATGCAATGATCCAATAAGCCTGGACCACCACAATCACCAGAAGGCACTAACAAAGGAATTTTAATTCTTCCCGTAGAGCGCCCAATTCGACCGACAACATCAAACTCATCATGCCAGGACTGGCCTGTTTGAGCGTCACCGTAATAAATCCTGACTTCAGTGCCGCTATTTTGAAGTTTCTCCAAAATACGAATCACTTGATCAGGGGTTTCCTGGTGATAGCAAGTGCCTGAAGGCAATCTTGCATATTTAATGACATTGCCGTTGGAAAGTTTTGATTCGAATAATTCTTTTTTCATGGTTTTTCTCCGAAAAAGAGGCAAACCATGAGCCCAAGAGGCAATGGTTCACCTCAAGGGTTAAATAATTTGGCGGAGGCAAAACATCCAATGGGATGAATTTGCACCCACCGGGTAAAAAAAATTAGAACCAGAAATCCGCAACTACTTCTGCCGCATCTGGAGTTTCAGTTTCGTCCTTTGATTGAACAGGAATCGACGTTGAAGCGGTTTCAGCGGCAACTTGTACAGTTTCTTTGACAGAAGCCATAAAGCTGTTTGCTTCGGGAACCGAATTCAAAACATCTTGTGCGACATTGTCGAGGCAAAGAGCAGCATCAACAGAAGGCGTTGCATCAAATACATCCTGTGCAGGATTGTAGTTCGAGAGGAAGTCGTCAAAACCGGGAAGATCATCGTCTTCGGTATTGACAGCAGGAGTATCAGCAACAGGGGCTTCAACAGGCGCTTCATCCACTACTACAGTAGAAGATGAATCGAGCATTACTGCGTCGTCATCTTGTTCGTCATCAGGTTCAACTGCGGCTATAGCATCTGAAACCGAGATGGATTCCATTTGCAACAAACCACCGCCATGACGCTTGATTTTGTCCGGATCGGACAACAGCAAACCAAGTGTAAAAAGGCTGTTGAAAGCAACGCCGTTATAGGGACCTTGTTTGGGCAAGGCATCCAAAACAGCATCGATCTTATCGACAACCGGCATACACCGATGATCAAGAAAACCGAGACTGTCTAGCTTATCCCGCATTCTCCGAAAAGCATTGAGGGATCGACCGGTAACAGTATCCTTACCGACGAAAGATCGATCGATAAGTTGACTGGCTTCCTGAGCGATTTCATGGAAAAGCTGCTCACTCATGGAATTGGTACGGCGATGTAAGGAATCGACGGCAGCCGGTGTCGCATCAGGCAATGTGGTATCTGCCTGGGGAACGGTTACGCGAAAAACAACGTAATCAAATCGCAACTTAGCAGCTACGGATTCAACAGGCTCAATCGCACGACGAATGGCATCGCCAAATTCAGCATGGCGGGCAATCCAGTCTTCGGTGTCCTCATGATAAGTAGCTAGGAGTTGATCGCGGGCCTCGTAGAAGGTCTTCGATAACGCATCCAGCTCTTGCGTAATACGAGGAATTTCCGCCCGCGGATTAGCAAACCCCCCGATAAAGCGTGTTCCTGATTGAAGACAAATTCTTTCCGCTTCTTTTTTGATGCGATTGAATTCTTTCAGTTTGTCGGGATCAATGGTTTTTTTGGTGCCGAGATAAGCCAAATCTTCCGGTGGAAGCTTGGAACCATCAGCTAAAACGAGATCCTCGGGTCTTAATTTTTTTGAACTTGTCCAAAGGTTGATGTCGAGTTTGACAACATCGATTTGGTCCAAAATCATTTCTGCATTGTGTGACATAAAAGCCTCCAAAAAAGGTAAAGAAGAGGCAGCACACGACCCAAGGGGCGATAGACTGCCCCTTTAGGGTTAGGAAAAATTAAAAGTAAAAATCATCCTGAGAAGACGCAATAATCGATAAATCGATTCGCTTCTCTATCAGGCCAAGTTCTTCAGCAACTGGTCTCACCGATTCAAGATCCGTGTCAAAAAGAGACAGGGCTTTAGGTTCGAGTTTGATCTGGTTACTGATTTCAACACCATCATCATGCGATAAATGGATGCTGATTTGGTCAGGTGATACTTTCATCATGGCCATGAACAGCAATAATGAAGAAACGCCAAATTCCTTAAAGAGTTTCCCAGATAAAGGAAGCTGATCTTTGACGATCTTCTCAGAAAAACCTTTAATCCACTCGTGATCCGGCAATAATGATTGAATCGTCTTGCTCATAGACAAAGCGTTCAGCTGAAACGTACCAATTGCTTGAGTATCGGCTAATGAAGTTTGTTTTATCTTGACTCGCCAATAGATACACAATTCATCCTGGGTAGGATGAGGGTCTTGACCTTGAGGTTTTGATGTTTGAGAAGCAGATGCGATCTTGCCATCGTCATCAATCAATACCTCGCCAATCAGTCTGTACCCTTTATTGGTTTTAGACCGAATATGCTCATTCATGGAAAGCATATTTTTATTGAAGGTCTTTGATTGTAGCCTAGTACCCGTTTTGCCCCATCGAGAGGTATAGGTACCATCACCGTTATCACGAACAGCCCAATCTTTGGTTGAGTGATCCGGATTGGTGAAGCGATAGAGCTCAAAGTTTAACCCTGCCATTACGCATCATCTCCCCAAGCATCACCGAATACATCTTTGGCGATCCTGTGAATAGCTTCACGTTGAGAAGGCTCCGCACGCAAAGTAAGAGATCTATCCAACGAATAAGACAGCGCATTAGGAGCTCGTTTATAAGCAATCATCAAGTTTGTCCAGCGAACCAATGTTCGGGTAGACATGGTAACGCTCAACTCGCCCGCACCATCAGTACCGCCAACAAAGAGTCGACGGATTTCGTTGGCCACGTTGATCATCTTTTCTGTCAAATTTTCCATGACAGAATCGAACGGTACGCCCATTCCCGTTAAAACTGACTTGAGAATGGATTGTTCGACGGATGCTTCGGGATAACCAACTTCCATCAGGCGAAAACGATCAAGGAAAGCCAAGTTTTGTTGCATGACACCTTGATAAAGACCTGATTGATCACCTTGGCCAGCGGAGTTGCCGGTAGCGATCAAACGGAATTTAGGATGAGGCTTGATGACTTCACCGCCGTTTTGAGGAATTACCAAAGGTTGTCCTTCGATAATATCGTTCAAACCAGCCAACTCAGACGGGTCCATCAAATCAATCTCATTTAATATCAATAGATGTCCGTCTCGTACTGCTTGAGCCAAAGGTCCGTGCACAAATGACATAGAGCCATTGACCAGCATAAATTGACCAATCAAATCGTTCAGTTCAAGACGACCATGACAGGTAACTTGATGAACAGGCCAATTCAAACGGGCTGCAACTTGGCAGATCAACGATGTTTTGCCAGAGCCCGTGGGTCCAGTTAAATACAATGCATCGCCAAGCGGATTGGAAATGAATGTAAGAACATCACGAAGATGCTCATTGCGAAACACATATTCCTTTCTGGCTGGGATTGATGGATGGTTTTCATCCTCGAATCCCTCGGCCATCATTGCAGCTGGAGCAGCAATGTTAAAAGTTGTGTTGATTGGGAATTTTTTTGCAATTGCAGTCATGATGTTTCTCCTGGTTTTCAAAAAGAAAAAGGGGAAACATCAACGCCCATGCCGGGAGAAGTTGTTTCCCCGGTGGGTAAAGGTAAGAATCACGCCGAAGCGCTTAACAGGTTGCCTTATTTAGAGTGCTGAACTGGCACTTGCTTTTGAGTTCTCTTAGAGAACTACAAAAAATCGTCTTTCCACAATACTCATACCAAGCATTCTGGAAAGGCAGTACCGGCAGTATGCCAAATGCCGTCAAGGTTTTTGCATTCGAAAGACGCCCGTTTTAGCGCGTCTTTCGGTGGAGGATAATTAGTATTCAGACGGCAAAAGTAAAACGTCGTCGGTCAAATAGAACTTCCATTCGCCGGCCGGCATTGTTGAAAATGAAAATTTTCTTGCCGTTATCTGGTCGTCATTACCATCGGTAACTGTGATTTCGGAAGAAAGTCCATCGAATGTAACGGTGATCGACAGAAATGGCTGTTCTGCCAGCAGTGGAAAAAACTCTGTTGCGACAACATCAATCAGCCAAAAGCAGCCTGTTCTATTCGCAAAATATTTAACGCCATCGGTATAGGTCATGGCGTTCACCAGGTGATGTGGATACCAATGACGGGTGCCACAGAAATCAGCCAACTCAGAAGCCAATTGGCAACGATCAAGTAATTCGGTTTGCATGGAAACTCCTGGCAAGGCCGCAAAAAAAACACAGATCCAAAAAAGAATGCACGGGATTGATGCGCAAAGCACAACGATCCCGTTGGTAAAAAATAACGACTAAATCCCTGATAGAGTCAAACAGAAAGTTGAAAACGCAAGCATCAGGCTGCGCGTGAATTTGAGGGTGCCAAAAGTCCGCGTGTTTCATACTCGAAACAAGGTCCGCTGGTAGCTATGAAGCTCCAAGGCGACAAAGGTAGAAACCTAAATTTGAACAAAATGGCAGCATCCTTTAAGGAAATTAGGGGGTGCAGTCGCCAATAGCGTTCGCCAGTCTCGGTCTCATCCCATGATGCATGCTGATTGAGAAGATCAATGGTATACGGATAGTCTTTGACCAGTTTCTGATCGAGCTGAACTTGTAAGGAAAATACCCAATGGTTCGTTTCTTCAACAGAAATCGGTGCGGACAATGCATTTCGAACTCGGCGGATATAGCGTTCCGGGGTGGTATCGCGTTCACCGTAGAATCGTAGATTCCGGCCTTCGCAATACGCAGCCGAACGACAAGCTTCTTCAATGATGTCAGTGGCATCGCCTTTGGCTCTGGTAGTCCAGTCTCTTGCATAAACTTCACGTCCAGTTACCGGATGAAAAGTCGTGCAATTGCTGGGGCCGCAGAGTTCGAGCAAGATGAACTGATCGCGCCAAAACGAATGCGGGTAATCAGCAAGCTGTTCCTGCAATTGTTCGTGCGGAAATTTGATAGCCACATGTTTGTACGAAATGGTGTGAGACATAAATGACTCCTTGAAAAACAAAATTCGCGGAGTCATTCCCTTGCGGAAATGAGCCCGCGAGGGTTGAAAAAAAAGCACTATTCCTGGATAGGAATAGCGATTATTGAAGCAATTCGGTAATGCGCTTGGCTTTCATAATCGAAAGTTTGCGCGATAACCTGGCTTGCTCTTCGATGGCAAAAGCCTGTGTCTGAAGATTATTTGGGCCAATCAACTGAAGATTCAGTTGACGGAACAAGCGATCAGAATGAAGCCAATGAGGGCCATCATGATCTGTGCAGCAACAGTCCTTTTCCAGGGTAACGATCGAGCCGTCTTCTAACCTGGCCAACATGGTCAAAATCCCCATGCAACTAGGGTATCCAGCAATTCTTTTGGAACCGTGAGATTGGAGCGAATCGGCCAATAGGTATCGGCTTCAAGAATCATGGCAATGGTATAGCGCTTGCCATCATATAGAGCACCCCAATTTTCACCAGTTTCCTTGTGAATGACGATATCGAGCTTGCCATTACGATTCATAAAAATACTGGGTATTTTTCGAATGAGAAATGATCCGACCGTTTTAGAGGCAACGGAAGTCTGCGTATTAACCGACATGATGCTCTCCTGAAAAGTCACGAATGGGCGCCCATGCCAAAACGCTTTGCATCGGAAAGCTCTGAGATAAATTGGAAACGCTTTCACCTTTCCAATACCCATCATTGTGAAGCCACAGGAATTTTCTACCGAGCAAACCATGAGCGAACTCAGGCTTCATGACACATTCGACGCGCACAGCGACCGGCGGGCGTTCTTTGGATACATACCTCCAGGTGTTATCTGGAAGATTTTCGGCATCATTGATTCTGCCGTCATCCGTCAGAGGCCAGTCACCAATAGCCTTTGCAAAGTGCATCAAAGGTAAAAAATCAAGATGAATGGGGATCAGCTCATCAGGATGAGTACATCTTGCATCATCGTAATCGAGAACGACGGCATTGACGCCGTGATCAGCAAAGATTGTGGGAACTCCACCGCTTATTGTTACCAAAACTTTTTTGTTCATAACATCTCTCCAAAAAAAAGAGAGATGCCAATCCCCCAAAGAGGGAATGGGACATCCCTCTTGCAGGTTAAAAAAATTGATTAATTAATTGAAATAGACCAGCGGCGAAAAATACGACAAGCTGATCATTCGATTAACAATGGATTGACGGATACTGCAAAAAGTCTGATAGACTGATTTCGCAGGTGTATTACGATCAATGCGCCAAACCTTTCCAAGGCAATTCGGGTAATAACGCAATATTTCGACAGGAAGCACCTGATGAGATCTGCCATCGAATCCTTTGTGGGAATGAAGACCAAGCGCAGATTGGGCGCCTAAATAAAGACCCGTGCGAAAACCACCGTTTAACGCCAAAGACATATCGAGATGATGATCTTGTGCAAGATCAAGCAACTCCACAGTCGTCAAACAATAGGTTTCAGGATCATCAACCAGTGAAGGAAATGCCTTTTTGGCGTAATCCATAGCTGACTTTTGATCGCCGGCCAAAATGGATTGGCAGGCTTGATACGCATAGGTATTTTCACTGTTTTCGCTTTGCATGAGTTTCTCTCCTAAATTGGTAGAGAGATGCAACCCCAAGGGAGTATGAATCTCCCTTGATGGATAATTAAAAGTTAAAGGTCAAATGACGAAGACGTTTCCTTGGAAGAAACGCTCCAACCAATCGCATATAAGGCATCTCGAAGAGCATCTTCACGATTAGCAGCAATCACTTCAAAAGGATCGCAGCCGTTATCGCTCTTAACGATCCAAATGGTTTCTTCCGGTTGAGATGCGGCAAACTGAGGCAAAGCCTTTTTCGCAAACTCAAGGGCAGAATCCATTTCTCTGGATAACAATGCCTGTGTGCAATAGAACGCGAACTGATTGGTCTTTAGCTGTTTGACGGATGAATCAGGCTCTGGAAACGACTGAACTTCTTCAGCGGAAAATTCCAGTGTTTCGCCTTCAACTTCTTCATAGTCATCGAACAGCAGCGGCATATCGCGCTTATCGTCCCAAATCACACCTTCATCAAAGGCATTGCTGGCAATTTGAACAGCCGCGTTTTGGTCGGAAGCAGTAACACCGACAACAACACGGTGTTGATAGTCAATGGTGTAAGTGACTGCGAATTTTTTTAAATCAGACATGGTGTTTCTCCAAAATGAAAAAATGGGGAAACACCAATGCCTCCAAATGAGGAAAAGATGTGTCCCCATGTGGGTTAATGTAATAGAGTCAGTCGACGCGTTCTTTTCAAACGATCAAGAATCGAGTCACGAACTTCTTCGGAATCGAGTCCAGTCAACGTACAGCAATTCACGAAGCTGAATGGATTCGGATCTCTGATGTCAGTCATCCACTTGTAGATTTCAACAGCGGTTTCCAACGAGCATCGACCATCAAACAAATTCCGTAGTGAATCCTCTAAAAGACATTCGCAAATGTGCAAGATGTCTTGTTCGGACCACGAAGGAAGTTCCTCGATAATGGGTTCTGGCTTATATAACCAAAGCCATTTATCGTCAATCCAATCAAGATTGAACGTGCGATCGTGGCCTTTGAAGTAGGTTTTGCGCATGGTGCACCTCCAAAAGAAGATGAGGAACACATGCACCCAGTTGGGGACAGTGTTCCCCGGTGGGTTAACAGGTGTGATTCTTGGGTCGTTAAAACCAAAAATCGTCTTTAACTGAAGACATAATGTCTTCTATGGAATATGGCACGGAAGCCTTGTCTTCCTCTTTGAGCGTAAAACGCGATCGCTCGGTAGACGGTTTCCTAAACTGCTCCAAAACAGCTGGATCAAGATCGGGATGCAATGACTTCAGGGCTGCCCTGTAATCAATGCTGCCTTGCTGTAGATAGCGACTGACACGAAGTCCGGCGCTTTCAGCGTGAGCGAAATCTCCCATCAATTGCAAAATACTGCTCTCAACGTGAGACTGCTCTTGTTCGAGCGCTTTGATTTTCGACTTGTAGTCCGAAATCATTTCCTCGGCATAGTGGTATGAAGATGCCAATGCGTTCCATTGATCGAGTTGCAAACCAGAGGGGATAAAAATGTCTCGGTCTGGGTCTCTTTCAGGAGGCATATTGGTTTTCAAGCATTCCCAAAACTTTCTTGCTTCGAAAATGATCGTGTTGATGATCGCGTCATCACGAGGGATCGGAATGTCCAGATACTCGCGCTTGTTGAGATAGAGCGAAAGCTAAGCTCGGTCAGAATTGGCAACCAATATCTGCTGCTGAATCTGAAAGTAATAGCGCTTGTAAAGTTTGGATTCAGTCCGATTTTGTTGAACATCGCGAAAGTCTTCTTCAGATAAAAAAGCCTCTTGATCCTCTGAAGATTGAGCATCACGAAAATTTTTCTCCGTTGGCGCCTTGATTTCAACAGGAATACCGTTGTCGTCAATACCATCAAACGATGCCCGGATGAACGGATAGCCATCGGATTCGGCACACACGGGTAACAGCATCGTGTTGTGACGACCTTCATATGCACGCCTGGCAACCGGTTCTAATCGAATACCGCGCTGAACGTGCGGATTTCGATCGAGATTATCAGGGAGGATAAGTCCCTTCTTTTCAGCATAAAGCCGATACCGTGTCTTGTATGGACTTAACCCAAGAACAATATCGGCTTCAGAAGCTGAAACACCTAAGTTTCGCCATTGATGCCATTCGGGTGTTCTCTGGGGAATGTCCACAATTTTCATTGGAGATCCCCGGAATGAATACGAGTAAAGCGGCTTTTGCGTGGCTGGTAAATGGGTTTCCAGAATCTTTCCCGGAATACGCTGCCATGTTTACGCAAGAAAGCTGGCTTGTCGTATTCACTGTAATCCCGAGAATAGAAAAGCGAATTTAAAACGATAGAACTCATAACGACCTCCAAAATAGAAAAAGAAGGGCGTCATGAAACCCAAATGAGCATCAAGGGACGCCCAGGTGGGTGAATTAAATTTACTGCATCAAAACATGGAACATGTCATTCCAAAGTTCGGTGCAAATTTGCTTGCCAAGCATGCCGGCCAGCAAAACGATTGCGAAAAACAGATAACCAAACATTGCCAAAATTAAGTTTCTTATCATGATGACTCTCCAAAAAAAGTTGAGGCATCATGAATTCCCAAAATGGGCATAAATGATGCCCATTAGGGTTGAACTAAGTCAGACAAATCAAGCTAAAGCATCGCGTGCTTCAGACAAGTGTTGTCTATGCGGTTTGTTATTTACGGTTGCGCCAGGTGCAGCATTGTTGGCTGCATTGTCAGACACAGTTTCAGCAGCATTAGGCACCGCAGAACTTGATTGAGGCGATTTGGCTACATTTTGCGCAGGAAGCAAAGTGGCGTCAGCAGCAGCTTTAGCCTTATTGAGTTCCTGTGAGATGAAGTTCAAATCGATGCCAGTAAAGTTTTCACCAGCATAATCAAGTGCTGCTTGCCATGAGGCGTTTTCACTCGCTCTTTTGACAAGCTTTGGAAGAATGCGCTTGGCATTTTCACTGGGCTCTTGATGTGCAGCAGGATCAATAACGACTTCGGCTTGGCCTTCAATAATGCGCTCAGCTTCATCTTGGTCATAAATACCGACGAAGCCAAATGCAATACGAGAGCACTGAATCAATGACTTGTGGCGCAACATACGCTTGGTATGAGATTGCCATGGGCCGCTGACTTTGTAGGGGGAACCGTTGTTTTTACTGGTACCTTCAAATGGTGGACGATAAACCTCATCCAAGAACTCTTTGACTCGAACGGGATGGGATCGACCTTTACGATAGATCACACATTCAATCCAAGATGAGCAAGATTTGGCGTCAGGCAAATCGGTGATGACCTCGTCAGAATAAACGAACTCAAGTCCATCCATATCGGGATGCTGATTGATGATACGAGACCATCCATCAACAGATACAACTGGAACGATGCCATTCTGCTTATCGGGATAAGCAAAAATTTCTTTGGTGAACGGATTTAAACCGTACTGATCGGCAACGATCAAAAGAGCTGACATTTGTTCATCAGTCACAACGCCATCTTTGATCTTGAACGCGGTGGCTTTCAAGGTATCGATCAATTTTTTTTCGCCCGGAAAGTTGAATTTATCGGCGAATTTTTTGACCAGTGTATTGGATTGATTTTTAGCATTAGCAGTCATGGTGTTTCTCCAAAAATGAAAATAAAAAGAGGAACACCATGAGTCCAATGGGACAAATGGTGTCCCAAAGGGAAAAGCTAAGAATTAGCGAAGCTCAAAATGACGGAGCAACGCCGTGGGTAACCTAAAAATCAATGTCATCGAAATCATCATAGTTAGACGGATAATCGGCTGATTGAGAGGTTGATGTAGATGAGTCAGAAGAAGAATTAGAGCCTGATTTAGAACCAAGCATCTTCATTTCTTCAGCGTGAAGCTCAGTGGTGTACTGATCTTTACTATCTTTATCTTGCCATTTACGTGTGCGTAATGGACCTTCAAACAAAACGAGGGCACCTTTTTTAAGGTGATCACGAGCAATTTCAGCAAGTTTTCCAAACAGAACGACACGATGCCATTCCGTTTTTTCTTTACGCTCACCCGATTGGCGATCTTTCCAGGTCTCCGTAGTAGCCACTCTCAAATTGGCAATCGCCTTTTGATCTTGAGTAAAACGAACTTCTGGATCAGTTCCTAAACGGCCGATGATTGTAGATTTGTTGTACATGATGAATCTCCTAAAGGAAAAAATTAAAAAGGAGACCAAGATACCCACAGGGAGTACAGGGTCTCCCAAATGGTTAATTTGAAGCCAAAACAGCTTCGATTTGAGCGTGCCGGTTGGCAAGCAGGGATTTGCCGTTGTCCAAGGAATCCTTGGCTGCAGACAGTGCGGTTCCGATGCTGTAAAGGAATACGGCAATGACGATGAACGTTTTCATGATGTTTCTCCTAAAAAGAAAGGGAAACATCAACGCCCATACCGGGAGAAGTTGTTTCCCCGGTGGGTAAAGTAAGAATCACGCCGAAGCGCTTAACAGGTTGCCTTATTTAGAGTGCTGAACTGGCACTTGCTTTTGAGTCCTCTTAGAGAACTACAAAAATTCCGTCTTTCCACAGCACTCTCAACCAAGCACTCTGGGAAGACGGTACCGGCATTATGCCAAATACTGTCACGATTTTTTCATTCGAAAGACACTTGTTTTAGCGCGTCTTTCGGTGGCCGCAATACAAAAGAGGCGTTTTTTCCGCGTCTTTCAACCCGTTGCGTTTTCGGAAATATAAATAGTATTGGGTGCACGATAGAGCCAAACGGATTGGTCATGACTTCACCCGATAAACCTAAAAAAGAAGCTAAATTCGAGCCACCAAATCAAGATGCTTTCACTTGCAAACAAATAGATCTTTTTCAGACCTTTTTATGCAACGGGGATGAGCAGCGAGAAAAGCTTTCCAATGCGATTCCACTATGGGATTGCCTACCCCTTTATTCCGTCTCAAGGCAATGGGCGCACAAGATGAGGAAGGAAGGAAGTTTTCCTCAGTTATTGATAAGGGATAGTCTGTACAAAGGGGGCAAAATCAGGATCGAAATTCAGCCGGCAAGGATATTGGAGAACGGCCTTGTAACTGAATATTACCCTGGGGCAAACGAAGAATTGATTGAGGCAGCCCTTCGAAAGATCGCTACTATACAAAACCACGGGTATTACGACGAGTCGACTCCTAGGTATGGCGTTAATTTTTCAATTTATCAGCTTAGAAAAGAACTGAAAAACAGAGGGCATGCGCGGTCCTACCAAGAAATAGTGCTAAGTCTACGAATTCTGGCCCGCAGTTCGATAGAGATTACGGCGAATAACAACAAAACCAAGATTTACGATGTAAGTAATTATTTTAGCCGATTGTCATCCGTTTCTCGTTTTGATATCGAAGAAGACCCGCATGCGCGATGGTATGTTGAATTCCATCCACTCATCACAAAAGCCCTAAAGGCCATTGATTACCGGCAGTTCAATTACGAATTAATGATGTCGCATGATACGCAGCTCACTCGATGGCTTCACAAATACCTTATAGCCAAATTTACCTACGCAGGAAGAGGCCAAAAATTTGAGATCCGGTACAGCACCATCAAACGTGACAGCGGCTTGCTTGAAAGTTTCGGGAACCATCGAAAAGCGATGCAATACGTGCGCAAAGCGCTAACTGAACTAGCGGACAAAGGGATTTTGGAACCGAAACTTTTGAGCCTTGACGGCCAAGAAAATCTAATCCCATTCGAAGAAGCCAAGATTCTTGGGGAAAAAGGCCAAACCGAAGATGTTATTTACACCATCTATCCTGCGGGAAAATTTTCGAGTGAGTCCAAACAGGCAAATGCAAACCTGAACCGATTGTTGGAAAAATAGCGGTAGGTATAAGGTACGGGTTCTCGCGCTTTTCGGTAGGTATAGAGTACGACCCTTGGTAGGAATAGGGTACGGAGGGGTTCAATGGTTGGGAAAGTAGGCATTTTTTGAAAAAGTTGTCGGTAGGTATAGGGTACGGACATCAAAAAATGCGGTAGGTATAGGGTACGGGTATTAAAAAATGCGGTAGGTATAGGGTACACCCGATCAAATTTAAGTCTGATTTTGGCTAAATCTGTGGATAACTTTTGGTTGCTCGGTAGGTATAGGGTACGGGCTTAAAATATAAGGCAATGATTTATATTAATAAAAATTCAATTTTTTTGCTCTTATCCTTTTAACCTTATTTTTATCCAAAAATTATCCCTGCCGTCATTGTCTGTCGGATCTCATAATTAATGAAAAAAATCTCACAATTTCTTAAACATCCTGGCGGTTGACCGTGCCGACGGGCGCCCCAGTTATCGTGCTTAGGCGACCGATTGCTCGAAAGAAGCAGAAAAACAGCGCCTTTCACCCCGATACAAATCAAATTCTCCTTGTAGTATCACCCAGACACAATCAGGAGAATCTGAAATGCAATCGAACGACGCCTCATCCTTAAACAACATCCCTTATAAACCGACCAAACTAGGTCGTCTTTTTTGGCTAGCAGCCAAAAATCTTGCCGTAGCGGATCCTGAATTCTCACATAAAGACAATGTCCGTTTTGCCCTAGCCTTGTATTCAGGCGCGTATATTAATCACATCCTGCTCTCAGATATGGTGGATTGCGTTATCAACACATTAGCCAACTATTACAAGCATGTTGGAGTCAACGATGTTGAGTTAAGGGCGCTGTTCAATGAGTTGAGAACGGACTACGCCACCTTAACAAACCAAAAATGGGATCAAGATTAGGCTTTAGAAAAAATCATTTCAGCCTGCATGAGCCGATCGATGCTTGCGCAAGTACGGGATGGAGACAATCTGCTCGTCGATCTTAGTGGGCCCGAGGTTGACTACAGAGAAGTCTGGGGAAGAGTCGAACGAGAAGAGAAAAAAGAACAGGAAGCAGAAAAAGAGAAAACTTTGGCGGTTTTCGAGAAATGCCGGTGCGATGGTATTGCGAAATGCCTTCGATTATTTGAAGTGGCTACACTAAACCGGACATACAATCTAAAATAACCTAAAAATAGAGAGTGTGTCGAAAATGGATCAAGAAAAACAAAAAACAAAAAGTAAAAGTATATAGTGCCGAATTTAGAGAATCCTCCGTGAAGCTGGCGATAGGCTCAGATCAGCCGATCACCCAGACAGCAAAGGATTTAGGTGTTAATCCCAATACGCTCCATACCTGGATCAACAAATATAGCCAGCCAAAGGAGCCCAATAAAATTGTGCGAACCGATGAGCATCTCTATGAAGAATTGAAGCGGCTAAAGAAGGAAAACGCCCGATTGACAGAGGAACGTGACCTATTAAAAAAAGCAGCGGCGTACTTTGCCAGAGAACAACGGTGAAGTACGCCTGGATCAAACAACATGAGCCCGAATTTTCGGTTAAGTCGATGTGCCGTTTCATGAGCGTTTCTCGTAGCGCTTACTATGGTTGGCTAGAACGTCCTCAGACAGCTATTGAAAAAGACGATGCTGAGTTGGTTGAGGTCATTAAGACCTTGTTTAAAAAAAGTCGAAAAAACTACGGAACGCGTCGTCTCAAGGAAGCCTTAATCAAACGAGATCGGCAGGTGAGTCGCCGTCGCATTGGCCGGTTAATGGGAACTGCGGGTTTAGCCTGTAAAACCAAGCGCAAATTCAAAGCGACCACGAATTCCAAGCATAATTTGCCCATTGCCCCCAATCACTTGGATCGGCAATTCACGGTGGCGCAACCGAATCAGACCTATGTCGGCGACATCACTTATATTCTTCATACACAGGAAGGCTGGTTGTACTTGGCTGTCGTAATCGATCTCTATTCGCGGCAGGTGGTGGGCTGGTCAATGGCCGAGCATATGAGGGCTAAATTAGTGAATGATGCGTTATTGATGGCCGTTTGGAAACGCAAACCCGGTAAAGGCTTGATTTGGCATACCGACAGAGGCAGTCAATACGCCTCTGACAGTCATCGTGCCCTATTGAAGGATCATGGCATCATCCAGAGCATGAGCCGCAAAGGCAACTGCTGGGACAATGCCGTCTCAGAAAGCTTCTTTCATACCCTGAAAACAGAACTGGTTCATCATCAGCGTTATCAAACCAGAGCTGAGGCTAAGCAAGAACTTTTTGAATATATCGAGGTGTTCTACAACCGTGAACGGCTTCATTCTGCCAATAACTATTTGTCGCCAGTGGACTACGAAATGAAGCTAAAATCTGCTTAACTTTGTGTCCGGAAAAGTGTTGACACATCAGTTTCGGTTGGCCACAGGGGAATTGCTGGGTTGTGCTCAGCCGTTTTCTTTGCGACTACTCACTCCCAATCCAAGAGGATTGAATGCTATTTTGATGGAGCTGGCCGACTGCGCCTATCCGGTACTCCACGAAATCGTCGTGACCGATAACCCCTGGATCGCTTTCAAGGATGTGAACTATTCTTTTCTCGTTGGCGCAAAGCAAAGAAGACATGGCATGTTGAGGCGCGATCTGTTGCTGGAAAATGCCGAAATCTTTAGGGTACAAGGCAAAGCGTTGAATGATGTCGCTAACCGAAACGTCAAGATTTTGGTCGTCGGTAATCCAGCCAATACCAATACGTTGATTGCGATGAAAAATGCGCCCGACTTGGCGCCTGAATGCTTTTCATCCATGGCGATGCTCGACCATAACCGAGCCGTTGGATAGCTTGCGGAAAAATGCGGCGTACCTGCTGGCAAGATTCAGCGAGTGTCGGTGTGGGGAAATCACTCCAGCATGCAGTACCCGGATCTGCACTACGCGAAAGTTAATGGAGTTGATGCCTTATCGCTGGTGGATAAAAATTGGTTCGTGAATGAATTCATCCCGGCGGTACAGCATCGAGGCGCAGAGGTTATCAAAGAACGAGGTCAATCCAGCGCTGCTTCCGCGGCGAATGCAGCCATTATGCAAATGTCGGCATGGATATTTGGGACTCGGCAGGGGGACTGGGTCAGTATGGGGGTTGCGTCAGACGGCAGCTATGGCATCCAAGAAGGACTGGTGTGTTCGCTTCCTGTCGAAGTAAGAAACGGTCACTGCCAAATCGTATATGGACTCGATTTGAATGATTTCAGCAAAAAAATGTTGAAACAGAACGAAACTAAATTGAGATCAGAGCGAGACGCGGTTAGGCATTTGTTGGTTTGACAAAAAAGTTTTAGGAACACCGATGTTGATTGTTTATATGCGAGCCATCTGCCTTGGATGGCACGCAGGTTTTAGATTTGCAACCTGATGCCTTATTGTAAGCCGGTATTTCGCCAGAACACCTTTATGAAGATTTTGCATCCGGCAAAAGCGACGAGCGACAAGGATTGAAAGCTTACCTTAAAGCCTTACGCTCATCATGGAAACTAGATAGTCTCGATCGTAATTTGTGACACCTTGTCAATACCGTGCATGAGTTACCCAGCGGAGGGATTAGTTTCAAAGTGCTAACTGGGCAAGGGGCGAAAATCGATACCACCACTTCGCAAGACAAATTAGTATTCGGAATTTTTCCGCTCTCGCTGAACTTGAGCGTGACTTGATTTCTGAGCGTACCAAGGCGTGTTTAGCTTCCGCTCATACCCATGGACGGAAAGGAGGCGCTCCGTTTAAAATGGCAAATGACACCACCTAAATTGCGGCTTGCAATGACCTCTATGGGCAAACTTGAAACCAACATTGGCGATTTATGTAAGTAACTTGAAATCACACGCCACTCTCTCTATCTTCATACCGCCCCCGGCGGGTTTTGCGAGAGGACGGAGAGAAGTTATTGAAAAATACCTAATTTTGTTAATGAAATTTGAAGTTATCCTACTGCCAACCTTAAAGCCTTGGCCGCCTCGGTCATGTTGGCCAAGGAAATTCTAACATCCTCCCACTGCCGCGTTTTCAATCCGCAATCGGGATTGACCCATAACTTGTCGGTATCTATCCTTTCTCCGGCTTTTTTCAGCAACGCAATTATGTCGTCGGTGGTTGGTACATTGGGGCTATGTATGTCATAGACGCCAGGCCCTATCTCATTCGGATAGTTAAAATCGATAAAGGCCTCCAGCAGTTCCATATTGGAACGGGACGTTTCAATGGTAATCACATCGGCGTCCATGTCGGCGATGGATGTTATGATGTCATTGAACTCCGAGTAGCACATGTGGGTGTGGATTTGCGTACTGTCTTTGACCCCGCTTGAACAAATTCGGAACGCGCGCACCGCCCAATCCAGGTAAGTTTGCCAGCGCGATTGGCGTGGCGGCAAGCCTTCCCTGAAAGCCGCCTCATCGATTTGAATGATCGGGATGCCGGCACGTTCCAAGTCGTTGACTTCCTCGCGTATCGCCAGGGCCAATTGATAGGCCGTGGTTGATCGTGGCTGGTCGTCACGGACAAACGACCAGTTTAGGATAGTGACTGGGCCGGTCAACATGCCTTTCATGGGTTTGCCGGTCAGCGACTGGGCATACTGGCTCCAACGCACTGTCATCGGTTTAGGCCGACTCACGTCGCCGAAGATGATCGGCGGTTTGACGCAGCGGGAGCCGTAGGATTGCACCCAACCATTGGCGGTGAATAAAAATCCGTCCAGTTGTTCGCCGAAATATTCCACCATGTCGTTGCGTTCCGCTTCTCCATGCACCAATACATCAAGCCCCAGTTTTTCCTGCTCGCTGACGCAGAACGCAATGGTTTGTTCCATGTGTTGGATATAGTCATCTTCGCTGAGCAAGCCGCGTTTAAAGTCCGCGCGGGCCTTGCGGATTTCCGGAGTTTGCGGGAACGAGCCGATGGTCGTGGTCGGATAGCCGGGCAGGTTCAGCCTGGCTTTCTGTTGCCCGCGCCGCACCGGGAATGGATTTTGCCGTTGCATCAGCGAGCTGTCGATCTTTGCGAGTTCGGCTTGCACAGCGGGATTATGAATCAATGTGGATTCCCGGCGGGAACGGATGGCGTTTGCCGAAACGATTAAATCGGGTTCTGCCGCCGCCGGTTCTTCGATCGCCAAACGCAAGACTTCCAGTTCGGTCAGTTTTTGCCGGGCGAACGCCAGCCAGGATTTGAGGGTCGGGTCTAAAGCGGCTTCGTGTTCCAGATCGATCGGCACATGCAGCAAA
>JAGXSU010000200.1 GCA_018333785.1 Methylomicrobium sp.
GGCCAGACCTGCCGCTGTCGCTGCCGCCGAACCGGCCGACGAACCGCCGGGCGTTTTATCTGTATCGGACGGCATCAACACCTGGCCTCCCAGCGAGGAGTAACCCTCGGGCAGGATCGGGTCAAATATTCCGTTGAGCTCAGTGACATTGGTCTTGCCAAGAATTATCGCGCCAGCCGCCTTGAGCTTGGCAACTATCATGGAATCCTTCGCAGGCCGTGTATGCTGCAAGGCGATTGAGCCCCCTGTTGTTGGCATTCCGGAAACGTCAATCACATCATCTAGCAGTACCGGTATCCCGTGCAACGGGCCTCTCAGTTTGCCCCGCTTACGCTCGGCATCGAGGCGACCAGCCTCGCCCAGAGCACCCATATTGACCTCTCTAACAGCCTGGATTGCAGGCCCTTCAGCATTGGTCAATGCAATACGAGCCAGGTAAGCTCTCGTTAACTGCTGCGCCGTCAGCGTGCCTGCCGTCATGCGCGCCTGCAGACTTTCCACTGATTCAGTCTCTAGCGAGAAAGGCAGCTTGGGTGCGGTCTTAACCATACCCTTCAGGCTTTCGTAATCAGGATTGCAACTTCCGCGCTCGTGGAATGGCGGCAATGGCACAGTCTTAGCGCAGCGGTACATGCTTGGATTTAGCTCAGAAGCTGTTTGGCGCAACTTAGTAGACTGCTCTATTACGTAAGCCACACCGATCAGGTCACGCTCGCTGTTCGCGTTGCCGTGAATCGATAGACCGATCGCGCGCCTGTTGGTCAAGTTATAGCCCATCGGGATCGTGATCTGCGGCGTTCCCGCCGTCGCACCGCTAGGCACGGCACCGAGGATGGCAATGAAATCATCGCTAGGGTCATCCGGTGTATCGTTGTTCATCATTCGATTAATGGCGGCCCACTGGGCTGCGCGCCGAATAGGCATAGCTTCTCGGTAGGCTATTTCCTGGGCTCCGCCCGGGGTGACATCGCCGTTATTCAAAGCATTGACATGATTGATGTGACCAAACTTCAACGCCTCCTGCGAATTTGCAATATTATCGGCAACCTCCTCCGCCAATGACTGGATGGGGGCACCAGGACCTAGGTTCTTGTAATATTCGTTGATGGATTTGTGCTGTTGGTAACCGGCAGGCAAGCCAGGCACACTGGCTACTGCAATTGACGGGCGCTCGACCATAATTGCGCCTGCAGCCACAAGTGCATCAAATGCAATCTTGGCGGGTGTACCATCCGCGAACGTGCCGTTGTAACCTATGCGTTTTCCCTGAACGAAGTCCATACGAAGAGCCGACATATAGTCCGGCAATTGGTCAGGCACCCTGGTAATTGACTCGAACCAGTTCGGACCAAAAACAGACTCGTAGGCTGCATCGCTGACCGGATCAAAACCTACGATAGACTGCAGCGTCATCGCCGCTTCGGCTACCGTTTTTGTCATCGGACCGGCTGTATCCTGTGACGCTGAGATAGGTGCGATGCCGTAAGCAGGTACCAAGCCGACAGTAGGCCGGATCCCGACAAGACTTTGAGCAGTAGCTGGACTGATGATAGAACCTGAAGTCTCGGTGCCTATCGTCAGCATCGACAAGGCCGCAGCACCCGCCGTTGCCGATCCCGACGACGAGCCACTGGGGTTTTGATCGGCATCCAGCGCATGAATCACCTGGCCGGTCAGATTGGAAAAGCCGGAGGGTTGATTGCCGAAGCTGTTGGCAAACTCAGATAAACCGACTTTACCCAAAATCACGACACCGCTCTCTCTCAACTTCTTAACGACGCCAGAGTCCGACTCGGGGAAGGAGTCGCGAAGCGAGTAATTGCCCGCAGAAGTATACATACCCTTGACATCAATCAGATCCTTTAGCAGTATCGGCAAGCCGTGCGCGGGCCCCCTAACATGTCCTTGAGCCCTCTCCTTGTCCAAAAGCGCAGCATCTCTTAACGCGTCCTTATTAAACTGAGTGACCGCATTGAGTCCTGGACCGCGCTTATTCAGTGCTTCAATCCGTTCGATGTAGGCCTTGGTGAGCTCTACCGATGTCAATTTACCGTCCTCCAGCATCTTGATCGCAGTAGGACCATCAAGTTTCTCAAGATCGAGCACTGCAGCGGCAGCGATTGGCGCGTCAAAGAGAGCCAACAAACAAACCGAGGCCGCCAGCAGTCGCCGCACGGCCGTCTGGCCAATTGTCGGAGGTTTCTTCTCAAGGTATCTGCTAGCAGTTAGGTCCCTGGACAAAATTGGCAATTCTTCACATGCAGACCCTTTCAAATCCGGGACTGTTGCAGAAACAACGGTCTTTATTACGCTAGCGGTTTTCGCAATTGGCATTGTTTTACCCTCTCACTTGTTTTAAGCAAACGTTAATTTGCGGCAGGTAACTTTCATGTAGATATCTAAACACGGATGGGCTTATGAGTATCTGTATTCGGATTGCAACCTAACGATCATCAAGATGCTTTGATAACCCTGGGTAATATAAGCAAGAGGTTTGTCAATGTTGAACATCCACTTTCATAATCAAGAGATTGCATTCCGCGAGGCCTTTTACAGCATCAATGGGTTAGCACTCATTAAACATGCCATTGATCGGATGAACAGACAGACCGTTGTACATATGCAACTTTGATTGGTTATTGTGATGACCATCACAATAGAAGATAGAAAAGTGCTTTACATAGAAGCGTACTTATGCAGATGCTGGTGCATCCGCTGATACTTAGCCCCAGCTAATCAAGACTAATGGACTTCGTACTTCCCTCCCATTGAGCGCCGCTACCAGTAAATATGATGCTTGAGACACATGAGCGTCACTGCGCCCCCAAAAAAATGATGCCACAAAATAGCGCGGAGGAAGGTGATAGCCGTTTGGCTCTGCATCGATTTTAATGCCACCGAGTATTAACAACTATTAAATCCCTCGATCATCGAAGGCATGATCCACTTCAAGCCCGTCCCTATGAACTTATAAAAAAAGCCCTAAACGAGTGATCACAAAACATTTATTTTTAAATCAAACCTGACAACGTCGTGAAGGCTTTAAGAGCCTGATACCAGCTCAGCACTATGTCAAATTATTAAGTAATTCTTTTTAATATCAATGACTCATATACATCACACTAAGAATAATGCACCACTGAAGTGAATTCAGCACGAATATTGCCAGTTTTATCCCGAACCATCGAGACCGGGATTCCGAAAACCGATCTCTTGATGGGGAGTTTTCTCTGAACTTTAGCTAAAAAGTTAGGTGAGGTCGCACTATGTATAAATCTTCCGAAAACAGTTGGCAGTCATTATTTAAGGTCCGCAACAAATTTGCTCTTTTAGCCGGTTATATCCTGGCGTCATCAATCATTCCCGCTCATGATGTCTTGGCAAATGCCGGCGGCAAAAGTGAAATTCGAAAGTCGAAATTTCAAATTGAGGAGGCGACTATCGATGATATCCATGAAGCTATTAAAAGAAGGCAACTTACAACCACAGAGTTGGTTCAGCTGTACCTCGATCGCATCAAGGCCTACAACGGAGTATGCGTCAATCAACCTGAAGGCATACTCGGTCCTATTTCAACAATCCCGCACGCGGGCAAAATTAATGCGTTGATCACCTTAAATCTTCGACCTGATACCAGAACTGCACTCGGTTTCGATAGCCGCAAGGCACGAAGCATGACGGATCCTGTGGATAACGACCCTGATATGCCGGATGCTCTGGAAGTTGCGGCTGAACTGGATGCCCACTTTGCGAAGACGGGTAAATTGGCCGGGCCTCTACACGGCGTTGTAATGGCGATAAAAGATCAGTATGACACCTTCGATATGCGTACTACGGCAGGCGCGGATGCCTTTTATGCCAATGACCGACCACCTGATGATGCGACGTTTGTGAAGCAACTTCGCGAGGCTGGAGCGATCATTCTCGCCAAGGCTAATATGGGAGAATACGCGGCAGGCGGTATTACGGGTACACGTAGCTCGTTTGGCGGAATGATGTGTAACCCTTACGATACCGAACGCGATCCGGGAGCTTCTAGTGGAGGATCCGGCATGGCGGTAGCAGCCAACCTGGTTACCTGCGCCATAGGGGAAGAAACCGGCACCTCGGTGCGTGAACCGGCCAAGAACAACAACTCAGTCGGGATAGCGCCAACAAGAGAACTGGTCAGTGCCGATGGCATGATCCAGAAGGGAATCACTACCCGAGTCGGACCGATATGCCGAACAGTTAAAGATACCGCACGCATTCTTGATGCCTATGCCGGCTTTGACCCGAAAGATGAATTGACCGCATTTAGTCAAGGTCGCAAGCCGATTCAACCTTATTCCGCTTATGCCGACGGTAAACCGCTGGACAAAAAAGTGCGAATTGGTGTCATTCGAGAATACATGGACAAAAGCCTTTTCTCTCCGGCGGATGTCCAGAGCATTGATATCGTGGACAGCGCCATTGATGATTTACGCGGCCTGGGCGCGACTATTATTGATCCAGGTCCGGGCGGATCGCTGTTTCAAGGCTGTGTCGACAAAGTCGTTCCAACATGGCGCAACCAGCTGTTTATCAGTCAGT
Organism: Methylomicrobium sp.; assembly: GCA_018333785.1. Classification (GTDB taxonomy): domain Bacteria; phylum Pseudomonadota; class Gammaproteobacteria; order Methylococcales; family Methylomonadaceae; genus Methylicorpusculum. The sequence goes on from JAGXSU010000200.1 coordinate 4,573, forward strand.
TCCCCGGCATATTTCCTGCTGGAACCGACCATATTCCGCTTTTGGTGGACATGTACTTTGATCCATTGCTGGTTCCGAATACCGCCACCGGACAACCCAGCATCAGAAATCTGGGACCTGCGGGGGGCGACACGGGGGATGCCAAGTATAATTTCAACCTTTATTTGAAAGAAAGAGGCGATGCCAACATTCAAAACCTTACGGAACTGATAGAAAAGGCAAATTACTGGAATGATCCTGTAATCCCGAACCGAAAAGCAAGCCTAGTGAATGCGAATAACGCCTTAACATTGGCTAATGCAAGCGCTCTGCAAAATCGGTTTGCTCTACAAACGGTTATCTTCCAATGCTTTGCGGAAATGCAACTGGATGCCGTTGTCTACCCAACCGGCAGTGTACCTCCTCCAATCCTGACCGCTCCCGAGGAGCCCAGCGTAAACGACAGACCCTCATCCATATGGACGTTCATCAACGCCAGAGGTTTTCCTGCTATCACTGTTCCGGCAGGATTTACCACTGAAGTGTATGGACGGGATGCTGCTCGAAATCTTGTGGGGCCGATTCCGGCAAAACTTCCGGTAGGGATAGACTTCCTCGGCTTGCCGTTTAACGAGGCCATGCTTTTCAAGATAGCCGCTGCCTATGAACAGGCAACGCATCACCGCACGCCACCACCTGACTTCGGACCGCTTGATAAACCCAAAGTCAAACCCGGTAAGCCAAAGAAGCTACCTAAAGCCCGCATTCCGAGCAATGAAGAGCTTCGCGCAATAGAGAGAGACTTATGATGAATAAATCTGCTTTATTGAGTTAGCAAATATAAGTGTTATTAGGTGGGCATGACCAGTCATGCCCATTTCCAAAATGAATGAGCACGATCCCAACTATTGAGCCCGCAATCAAGCACCGAAGTCACATCACCCTCACAAGCCATCGCAATAACCGAAAACCATTAAAAAGCATAACTTCATCATTAGGTTAGTTCGGGACACCATGTTGTAAAAGCGCGAAAATTGTAGCGTAGTTGCGATTCATGTATCATAGCGCGCTTTCTATGCCCCATTAACCGTGGTCAGGTAATTTGATTTAATGAAAATCCTTATTCTTGGAGCCGGTGTTACCGGCTCTTCTGTTGCCGGTGCTTTAGCCAATGAAGCTAACGATATTGTTGTAATCGATAGAAAACCTGAATTACTTTCTGCATTAAAAGAACGTTTGGATATTGCCACTGTCATCGGAAACGCTGCGCATCCCAGCGTACTGGAACAAGCCGGTGTCAGGAATATGGATATCGTCATCGCGGTAACGGACCGTGATGAAACCAACATGCTGGCTTGCCAGATCATCAAAACGCTGTACAGCAAACCCAAAACGATCGCCAGAGTCCGCGCAATCGACTTTCTGAAACATCCTGAGTTATTCGATCCTAATGGACTCGATATTGATATCGTTATCAGTCCCGAACAAATTGTCATGGAAGCCATACACAATTTGATCAAATTCCCGGGGGTCCTGCATATTTCTGCGTTTGCCGATGGTCTTGTCAGATTGTTTTCGATCAAAGCCGTCAAAGAGGGCTTTGTAACCGGAAAAAAAATCAGCGCACTCAAAGAAAAACTGGCCAATGGCAAAATTCGCGTGGTCGCAATCTTTCGTCAGGGGCAAGCCATCAATGTCAATGGCGAAGCGATGGTGATGGAGGGTGATGAAGTTTTTTTCGTCTCGCCACGGCATAAAATCCGCAAGGTTCTGAGTGAACTTCACACGCTTGAAGCCCCTATCAAAAGCATTATGATCGCGGGCGGTGGCCATGTCGGTAAACGGCTTGCCATGGCCCTGGAAAACAATCATCAAGTCAAGGTGATCGAGTACAACCCGGTCAGAGTCAGAAAAATTGCCAACGAACTTGAAAACACGACCGTGTTACAAGGTGACTGCGCCGATGAAACCTTGCTGGTCGATGAGTTAATCGGCAAAACCGATCTATTTTGCGCAATTACCAATAATGACGGCGCCAATATCATTGCCGCCGCATTGGCAAAAAAACTGGGGGTCAAGAAAACAATCTGCCTGCTCAACCACAGCTCATATGTCAAACTCCTGGCCGGCAGTGAAATTGACGTGGTCGTACTGCCAAATCAGGAAACGCTCGGCAGTATTCTTAAACATGTCCGAAAAGGCGACGTCGCCCGCGTCAGTTCGTTATGCGGCGGCAGCGCCGAAGCCATTGAGGCGATTGCGCACAAAGACAGCAAAGGCCTGTCTGTAGTCGGTCAGAGAGTTGACGAGATTAAACTGCCTTCCGGCGTCGTGCTAGGCGCCTTGATTAGAAACAAGGAAGTCATCCCCATCCATCATAATACTGTCTTTGAAGAAAATGATCACATCGTGATGTTTGCGCTCGATAAGAAACTGGTCAAGAACATCGAAAGTTACTTTCATCGCATTTAATGGCACATCACTATGCAGACTAAAGTCGTTCTGAGAAGTATCGGCCTGTTGCTGATGATGTTCAGCACTACGTTGTTTTTCCCTCTGTTTATCTCCTACGTTTACCAGGACGGTGCCGCACTGACTTTCTGGAAAAGCTTTTTTATCATCCTTGCCTCAGGCGCTCTGCTGTGGTTTCCACTCCGCCATGAAAAACGCCAGCTTTATCATCGTGACGGGTTTTTGATTGTTGCCTTGTTTTGGGCCATTTTAGGCACCATGGGTGCTGTGCCTATGTACCTGGCAGAAACCCCCAATATGACATTTACCGATGCCGTATTCGAAGCAGTCTCCGGCTTTACCACTACGGGAGCAACCGTTTTGGAGGGCCTGGATACTATGCCCAAATCTATTTTGATGTACCGGCAACAATTGCAATGGCTGGGCGGCATGGGTGTTGTCGTATTGGCGTTGGCCGTTCTACCCGTGTTAGGCATCGGGGGTATGCAGTTATTTAAGGCAGAAGTGCCCGGCCCCGTTAAAGACTCGAAATTAACACCCCGAATTGCCGGGACGGCCAAAGCTTTATGGACTATTTATTTGAGCATCACAATTGCTTGCGCAATCAGTTATCGTTTAGCGGGCATGGACTGGTTCGATGCGGTTGGTCACTCTTTTGCAACCACCGCTAACGGGGGTTATTCTACCCATGATGCGAGTTTCGGTTATTTCAACAGCCCGGCACTCGATATGATAGCCATTTTTTTTATGGCCATCTCAGGCATGAATTTCGCGATACATTTTGCAGCGTTACAAAGAGGCTCCTTAAAAGTTTACAAACTGGATAGCGAAACTCGCTGCTATTTAGGATTGATGATAATCAGCGGTTTGGTCGTAGGCGCCCATCTTTATTATCATTCAATCTCGGGTTTTTCATTATCTGAAGCGATGATCCATGGCATGTTTCAAATTGTTTCATTCATGACCACCTCCGGGTTTATCTCCACCAATTTTTTCCAATGGCCCGGTGTCAGCCCCATATTGTTGGTGTTTATCGGTTTTATCGGTGGCTGTGCAGGTTCAACAGCTGGCGGACTTAAAGTGATCCGTGTGATGCTGCTATACAAACAAGGACAAAGGGAAATCCTCAACCTGATTCATCCCAACGCCTACATTCCGGTCAAAGTCGGCAAAGAGGTTCAACAGGACCGGGTGATTAGTGCGGTCTGGGGCTTTTTTGGACTTTATGTAGTGTCTTTTGTCGTCATCATGTTACTTATGATGGAATTTGGACTTGATCAAGTTACTGCATTTTCTGCCGTTGCCGCCTGTATCAATAACGTAGGCCCGGGCTTGGGCGAGGTTTCGACCAGCTTCAAAACGGTGAGTGACGGCGTCAAATGGCTGGGTTGTATTGCCATGTTACTGGGCCGTTTGGAAATTTTTACAATTCTTGTTTTGCTGTCGCCGCGCTATTGGCGCTATTAATTTAGTGTCTGACGAGCAAATGCACCTTCTTAGGATCGTTCACTTTCATTGAAAAAATGGTTTTCATCCTATTTTGAATTGGGAATTTCCAGGCGTTCGTGTATGCTCGCAGTCAAGCGTCAATACAGATGAATGCGGGGAAAGCCAAGATGACTTATAGCAATGAATTTGACACACTAAGCCAAAACTTCGCTGCCATTTGCCGAGAACTCGACGCCTTTAGCCAAAAATCACGCCAGGACAATCTGACGGCCCGCCTCGTTTACGAGCAAAATATCATTATTTTGCAGCGGTGCAAACAGCAGGTTGAAACATCCTTAAGCCATCTGAAAACAGCCGAAAATGACGAAATGAGCCGGCATTATTGTGACTCCGTCAAAAAATCGCTGGCCACATTTAAAGAATCACTCAAACACGCGCAAATGAAAGTCAATAGCGCCAGACCCATGCCGCCTTTCTTTTTCTAGATCACTGCGTTGCAGAGTTAACCCTTTCTTCAAAATTCGAATTCTTAACCTTAAACAGAATGTAATTATTCAGCGGAGCCGACTTGTTCCTTCCACTCCCGGGAAAAGGCTAGTAAATAGTTTCGCGGATTCAACTAACAAGTGCAATTCATTTTGAGCCCTTAAAAAACAAAATAATGATCTATATATAACTCATAAAGCATCATTATGATTCATATATAAATCATTTTCTAGTTGCCGAAGCATCTGGGAACTGCTAATGTGATTCGCATGTCGATCACAAGGCAACCCTGTGATCCATTTATAAACCAAAAGTTAAACCATGGCCAAAGTATCGGTACGCACCTATTCCCGCTATAGCCGGGAAGCGATGACGCTTCTGGGCAACCTTATCCGTGCTGCAAGAATAGAGCGCGAGATGACTGCACAAGAGGTTGCCGAACGAGCTGGCATCTCGCGCGGACTATTGCAACGCATAGAAAAGGGGGAGCCCAAGTGTGAACTAGGGGCAACTTTTGAAGTTGCCGCCCTAGTCGGCGTCAAACTTTTTGATATCGAAGCGACAACACTCAATGGACATATTCGTCAAACCGAGGACAAGCTCGCGCTTCTCCCTAAGTCTGTGCGGAAGAAAGTAAAAGTCGCTGATGATGACTTCTAACCACGCCGATAAAGAAGCCTATGTCTGGATATGGTTACCTGAGACAACCGAGCCGGTCGTCGCGGGGAAGCTTGAATCCGACGAACAGGGCAATATCCAATTCAACTACGGTAAAAGCTATCTGGAGCGCGTCAAAGATAGGCCTCAGGCTATTCCCATCTACCAGCCGGAGCTACCGCTCAAGAAGGGGGTATTGGCACTACCCGATGGGCTGAGCATGCCCGGCTGTATCCGTGATGCCGCTCCGGACGCATGGGGACGGCGCGTCATCATCAACAAAAAGCTTGGACGGAAAGGCAAGGAAACAGATACCCACGCGCTTGGCGAACTGACCTATTTACTGGAATCGGGCTCTGATCGTATCGGTGCATTGGATTTCCAGCGCTCGCCAAGTGAATACATCCCCCGCTCCGCAAGAAATACCCCGCTGGAGGAATTGCTTAAATCCGCGGAACGAGTCGAGCGAGGTGTCCCGCTCACACCGGAGCTGGATCAAGCGCTATTCCATGGAAGCTCTATAGGTGGCGCGCGCCCCAAGGCCTTGATCGAAGACCAAGGAACAAAATACATCGCAAAATTTTCATCGAATTCTGACCTCTACAGCGTCGTAAAGGCTGAATTCATCGCCATGCGGCTGGCAGCCGCAGCCGGGGTGAAAGCTGCCCCCGTAAAGCTTGTTCAAGCCGCAAACAAGGACATCCTTCTGATCGAACGATTTGATCGCAAAAAAATCGCCAATGGCTGGACACGCAAAGCCATGGTTTCCGCTTTAACGCTGTTTGGCCTCGATGACATGATGGCGCGTTACGCGAGCTATGAAACGTTTGCAGAAATCATACGGCATCGCTTCGATAGCCCCAAAAAAACGCTCGAAGAACTGTTTTCTCGTCTCGTCTTTAACATCTTGTGCGGCAATACCGATGACCACGCACGCAATCATGCGGCCTTTTGGAGCGGAAAAACACTCAGTCTTACGCCGGCATACGATATTTGCCCGCAAAACCGTACCGGTAATGAAGCCTCACAAGCCATGCTCATTTCAGGAAACAACAATCTGAGCAATCTCAAGTCTTGCCTTGCAGCAGCACCCAGCTTCCAACTCTCGGAGGATGAAGCGAAAGCAATTATCGATAGGCAACACGAAGCAATAGAGGTGAATTGGGACAATGTGTGCGATGAGGCCACGCTCAGTGAGATTGATCGAAAACTGTTTTGGAAAAGGCAGTTTCTGAACCCTTCAGTGTTTCTGTAGACTTGATCTGTCATATCGAGTATCCGCCTACTACAGAACCGATTCAACTTCATCGCGTATTTCATTCCACAAGATATCTGTCAGGGTGTGTCAATGGCCAACAGAATTGAGCCGAATTTCGAGCATACAATTCTCAATACAATTCATTATTTCCATGATATGGATCACCATAGATAATGGCATAACAAACCGGCGTCAACCCGAGACTGACGGCCAGACCGAACAAAAATCCGGCAGATAAAGACAAGGCCGTCGGAATCAAAAACTGATCCTGCGCGCTGGTTTCCAGCAGAAGCGGCAAGACGGCGGCAAAAGACGTCAAAAATGCCAGCAGAATCGGACGAAAAGGGGAACGGAATGAAAGTCAATAGCGCCAGACCCATGCCGCCTTTCTTTTTCTAGATCAATCCATTTAAGACCGTGTTTCGCTATTTGAAAATTCGAACTCTAAGGCGATGTTCAAAGTAGGTTGCGGTTGGCGATATAGCCAACCCAACATTTCAAGGCGATGGCGTTAATGGTTGGGTTGCAAAAAACAGGCAATCCAACCTACATAAATGGCTATAAACAGTTAGTCCGCTTTTCACCTCTGCAATGCAAAAAAATGAAAAACCCGCTCCGCTACTGCCAATCAATATTTCCTTTTAACTATTTTTTACTATTAAAATAGTATTTTCTCCCGTACAATCCCGGACAGAATGATTTGAAATACACTGTTTTCATATTTTAATAGCGTCATTACCAAGCTGACTCTGCGTTTTCTATATTCGCAAGCGGGTCTGCGCATCATTCCTGTGTAACGTTATTTTTTCAGTTAGGAGTTCAAGCCCATGGTGAAGCTTTTTGTTCGCGGTTTACCACCCGCCACAACCGAATCCAGCCTAAGTATATTGTTTAGCGAATACGGTAAGGTATTCGATCTGGAAGTCAGCCGGGATCTGTTCTCGGGCCAGGCTCGTGGTTTTGCAACCGTTGAAATGGAAGGGCACGAAGCTCGCGCTGCCATTGCAGGACTGGATGGTCGCGATATTGAGGGCAAGACGATTTATGTCGCCCTGGATAAAGGCCCCAAGACAGGACGAGGCCGGCGTTAACCCAGACCGGACTATCAAAACAGACGCGTGAAAGAACAACTTGTTCTGCTGAAGTTGCAGAGGCAACACAGCTCACGCGTCGAAGGCCGCTTATCGTACTTGAGTTCAAACTACCATTAGAATTGTAAATTGTAGTTATTGACCTGTTTATGAACATGAAAAGATCATCCCGGATGCCTTCCCAATCCCCGATTGACTCCATCATACAAGACTCATCTGTAGAAAATTTGGATTCAGTAGGCCTGCGTGTCCGATATTATCGGGAACGCCTCGGTTTAAGCCAGGATGAATTGGCCTTGCGTGTTGGTGCAGCACAGCAAACCATTCAGAGCCTGGAATCAGGAAAAATTAGAAAAAGTACTTTTTTACCGCTGATTGCCAAAGAGCTGGGCGCCGATTTCGATACCTTGCTGTTCGGTAGCGAACACCCCCCTCACGTCAAGACTGAACGCCCGCTTTTAATGGCCAGCACGCGACGGGTTCCGCTTTTTTCCACGCGGGACTGCGACCTGGTTCATACCTACCTTAACAATCAGTCAGTGCCTTCGCCCAGCGGAAAATGGGTGGCCATGGACTATTCCCTGCCCTTCGCAGAATCCGGACCTCGCTTGTTTGCCTTGAAATTAGGACTGAGTGATGAAGCGTTTCAACCTGAATTTCGCCCCGGCGACCAATTGGTCATCGACCCTGATGCGCCCATTCAACCCAGCGATCCAGTCATCGTATTTAAACCGGGTGCCGGGCGGCTCAATCTAAGCAAATACCGTGTCTTGTCTCAATCCGGTTCCGGCATTGATTATGAACTCATCTCGCTACACCCCGATTATCCGAGCTTTACCGGTGATGAACTTAAATCTCTGGAAATTCTGGGCCCGGTCATCCAGATGCGCCGCCCCATTTCCAGCCGCATTCGTCTAGCCGTTTTGGAAGAACCTGTTGGCTAAGCACGGCATGAACTTGAGTTTTAAATCTGTCGTGCGATTTCAACAGACAAAAAAAAGCGCTTTATCCCGATTAAGGATAAAGCGCCAAACGCCTTAACTAACAATCACAACTGAGGAGGTAACCAACGCCAATTTCTTAACGTTTAATTACAATAAAGCAGTTACCGTGCCAATTAATAAAACCCCTTGTTATTAGCCTTCATAACAGGCATCCCCGCCCACTTCAGTAGTAAATCGCATACATACTGTGGATAATTGAACACAAAACTGCCATATATTGAATCATTTCTGACACAATTTACCCCAAAACAGCACCAATACAGTGCATCCACATTATCCTGCCTGGACTTCTTCTCTACCCGATTCAGCAATGACAGGTTTCCCATGTTCAAAACGCGAGCAATTATCCGGCAACTTGGAAAATATCGGATGTTTTGCAATTCCGTAGACTTCCGGATAATAAACTCCGCCCAGATAGAGCCCGAAAGGAGGCGCAGTGACGCCCCCACATTCTCTTTTTTTTATGTCCAACAGTTCCCGTGTCCATTCGACAGGCTGTTTACCCATGCCGATAGTCATCAGCACACCGGCAATATTTCTGACCATATGATGTAAAAAGGCATTCGCTGAAATATCGATAATGACCCGATCCTGTTCACGGTAAACATCAATAAAATGCATGATGCGACAAGGGCTTTTGGATTGGCAAGCTTGCGCCCTGAACGTTGAAAAATCATGGCTGCCTATCAAATGCTGGGCTGCTTCATGCATTTTTTCAGCATCCAGGGGCGAATAACACCAGGTCACCTGGCTGCGCAATAAGGCGGATTTCATCGGACGATTGAGGATGACATAACGATAAAAACGCGCTATTGCACTGTAGCGGGCGTTGAATCCGTCAACCGCGACTTTGGCCCATAAAACCCGAACATCGGGCGGCAAATTGCAATTGACGCCCATCACCCATGCGCGCATCTCGCGTTGGGCATGGGTATCGAAATGAACCACCTGCTCCAGGGCATGAACCCCTGAATCGGTGCGTCCCGCACATTGCACAGTAATGGTTTCATTCGCGACAGCCGAAAGGGCTTTTTCCAATTCCAACTGAACAGAACGGCCATTTTTCTGCCATTGCCAACCAAAAAAATCGCTGCCGTCATATTCAATGCCCAAAACCATCCGGACCATTACTTCCTCGTCTTTTTTATTTCAAATAAGTGGATTGATCAGTAACTATTCATCGCGGCAAACAGACTTGTTCCCTCTCTCGCTGGGAAGGGACTGTTGTGCTTCACTCTGTATAGTTATACACATCGTAGATCGAAATTCGGCACCGGGGTGCCCGTCAAAGGACGCCGTAAATACATCCCTGTAGGCTCTATGCCAGCATCCATGCTGGCAAAGCCTTTGCCGAACAACCCGTTGCCTCCTTAGGCACTGCCGAAATTTGAAGTGCGAAAAGAATACATTGATTACTACATCATTCGCACTAGCTAAGCGAAAATAGTAACCTCTATACCCGGCTGTATAAGATCAAACAATTCTGCAATATCAGCATTTAACATCCGAATACAGCCGTGTGAGCGCGCAATACCGTCCATTAACTCGTCGGGCGAACCGTGTATATAAATGTAACGCCACGCCGTATCCACCTGGCCGTATCGGTTTTTTCCAGGCTCGAGACCTCCCAGCCAAAGAATGCGGGTTAATATCCAGTCACGCTCGGGAAACTGCCGGGCTAATTCCGGTGAATAGATTTCCCCGGTAGGCCTGCGTGCTTTAAAAACTGCATTCAAGGGTAAACCGGAACCGATTTTTGCGCGGACTTTATGTTTTCCGATGGGCGTACATTCACTGCCCATCAACTCGCCCGGCCCGTTTTTGGCGGTTGAAACCGGGTAGGATGACTGGATTTTGCCGCCGTCGATCACGTAAAGCTGTTGATTGCTGATGGATATCTCAAGACGCATGATGAATCAGTTTGCCGTTATACCGAGAAAGAGATATTTTAATTTTCCATTTACTGTCTATTTAACCCTTTTCAAACAAGGCAATGGACTCGACATGGGCGGTTTGAGGAAACATGTTCATGACCCCTGCTTTGATCAGCTTATAACCCAGCTCATTGACCAGAATTCCGGCATCGCGCGCTAACGTGGAAGGATTGCAGGACACATAAACAATGGTTTCCGGCTGCCATTGTTTGAAATGGTGCAACACATCGGACGCACCGGCTCGGGACGGATCCAGCAGAATCTTATTGTATCGGCGATTGGCCCAAGGGAATTCACTGATGTCTTTGGTTAAATCAGCCGCATGAAATTCAGCGTTGGTAATGCCGTTAAACAGGGCATTTTCTCTGGCATGTTTGATCAAAGGCAAGTCGCCTTCGATACCGGTAACATGTCCGGCTCTGCGCGCCATAGGCAGCGTAAAATTACCCAAACCGCAAAACAAATCCAGCACATGATCATCCTGGGTTAAATGCAACACTTCGATTACCCGGTTCACCATGAGCCGGTTAATTTCATAATTAACCTGAGTAAACATCGCCGGCCTGAATTTAAAAACAATATCATGCTCGGGTAACGCATAAGTCGGCATCACTTCGGGCTCGCCGTCTATCGGCACGATGGTATCGGGCCCTTTAGGCTGCAAACAAATACTCATGCCCAGCTGATGGGCGAATTGGCGCATGCGTTCCTTATCTTCCAAGGTCGGCGGCTCCATCACGCGAATGGAAAGCACACAGTCGTCATCGCCGATGGCCACTTCAATCTGCGGAATTTTGTCCTTGATCGTCAAGCCTCCGATCATTTCCGATAAAACCATCAGATTCATACCGACGCGGGGATGCATGACTTTGCAGCTTTCAATTTCGGCTAAATAAGGCTGGCGTTTTTCTCTAAACCCCACCAATACCCGGCCTTTTTTAGCAACATACTTGACGCCCATACGCGCTTTACGGCGGTAACCCCAGTGTGGCCCGTCCAAGGCCTCCCAAACCTGAGGAATTTCGAGCTTGCCTATCCGTTTAAACTGCTCTTCCAGCAATTCCTGCTTGATTTGTATCTGCTTGGCGGAGTCCACATGCTGAAAACTGCACCCGCCGCACATAGAGTAATGCGGGCATTCGGCATCAACTCGAAACGCCGATCTGCTCAGCAGGTTCACCAATCTGCCTTCGGCATAATCCTTACGGATATCGGTATAGACAAACTCAAGCTCTTCACCCGGCAGGCCTTCATCGATAAAAACCGCCTTACCGTCAACATGCGCAACGCCGCGTCCATCATGAGTCATAGACTCAATCGTTGTTTTAACCGGCGTTGCCGGCATCACTTTTCTTGCTGGTCGTCTACGTGCCATAGTTATTTCTGCTTCCAGCTGCCGTTGGCCGTTTGAAACCACCAACCGGAATTTGCGTTACCCACCCACCGTGCGGCAAACGTGGATTTGATTTGTGTAGCCCATTCAGGATGACCATTGGCATTGGCAATCGCCACATACAAACTTTCTCTATCGGCGTTTTCAGCAGCGACCAGACGGTTCACCTGATTCCGGTCTTTTAAAGGAACACTGGCTGCATCCCTTACCGTCAGCAAACCGGACGAAGCGATGCCTATAAAACCGGCATCATAATAACTTTTCAACCCGGAAAAGCGGCTTTGCATCTGTGCCGTCAATTTGCGGATTTCCGGAGAATCAATCGATAAATTGGCCTCTTGCGCCTGGGCCGATGAAATGAACATACTTAAAACGGCATCCACCGATTTATAAAAAGAGTGCTGCCAATCATTCAACTCACTTTTAGGCTCTCCTTGCGGGAGCGTCGTTTGGATATCCTTGATAATTTCATCAGCGGCTTTTTCAGCAGCAGCGGCCGGAAAATAGATATTTATGGTCACACAGGCGGTTAACAGCACTATGCTTAAAAAAGATAATTGTTTCATTGATGTCTCCAGTTACTCAATTACTACATCGTCAGTAGCGGAAATCCGCTGCAGCCTTTCCAACAAGACGTTCCAGTCAATCCGGGGATTATATCCCATCACATCGATTCGCGGCAGACCGCCGCCTTTAACAATGTAATAACCTTGCTCAGTCGCTTCCATCGCCATCACCTGACAGACCCCGTCAGACAGATAGCAACCAATACCCAGCTTCTCATAGCTGAACGTTTCAAAAAGCTGTAGAAAAGTTTTTGAAACAATGTCGGTTGCACCACCGCCGAAAGTGGTCAGGTTTTCGACCGCTTTCTGACTGATTCTATGCCGGGAATCATCATTTTCCGGAGTGCCCAGCCAGGCATAAAAACTGACCGGCTTCCAGTTTTCAATATATAAATCGCGCACAAAACCGGATAAACGACCCTCTATCATTCCGGTTTTAAACGTTTGAGTCAGTTGCCCCAAATCCAGCTGATCAAACTCCAATTGTGCATAAACTTGCGGAAAATCGGTCAAAAATCCCGAGGCCGCCAGATCTTTAAGACGCACCTCACCATCGAATACGCTGATCAGCAATTCTCCATCGACGGTCAATTTTCCGTTTTTATAATCGACACCGGGGATGTTTCCGCTCAATGTGCCGGATAAAGGGGCCCAATCCAACGCTTCCGACAATTGGGCCAGTGATACATTGCGCACGTCACCTTCAAAGTAAAAATCAGGTTCATCATTCTCTTTGGTAAGCCATTTGAATTTGTCGACCCGCAAATACCCATCCAGCATTGGAAAACGGGTTTTCGTCAACAATTCTATAGCGTTGGTGCGGGCTTCAAAGATCAGCTTGGCAGGCCCCATCGGTAGCCGGTAAACAGTAAGCTGTTCCCAGGAAAACCATGAAGGCAGATGCGCATCTTCTCGGGTGGTCCAATGAAGCGTGCCTTGCCCCTGTTTGATACTAAGCCGCTGTTTCGCATCATCGAGTCCCAGCGAGTCACTTTTAACCCAGACAGATTCTATGGACCGATCTTTCAGGATCACATCCGCATCCAGATGCCCACTCATTGAAAGCCCCTCAAGCGCAGTCCCTGCAAAATAAGGGCTTAAATAAATAGCGGACAGGCTTTCCAGGTGTTGCGTTGACAGAAAAAGCTGCGCGTGTTTAATCGACCAAGTATTACGATAACTGATCCGCGCATCGGCTCTTAATTCAGCCACACCCGGCTGTTGAATCAGCAGATAATCCAGCAAAATTTGCTGCTTGGCTTGATCCCAAAAACCGGCCGCCGCGACAGTAGCCGGTTGTTCCGTAAGATCCAGATAAAGCGGATCGGAGTAGAGCGCTCCGCCGGTTACGTTCAATTGACTCAACCACCGCCAGGCTTCAACTCCGGGTTCGGCTTTGAGGCTCATGTTCAAACTCAGGTTTTCCAGAGCAAAACGACCATCCTGGCTTTGCGCGGATAATCGTTCTACGGCGGTATTGAGGCTTAACGTCTTTACTTCACCGCCCTGACCGCTTGAAGTCATCGAAAAAGACAGGGTACCGCTTTGAAGGGTTGAACCCAAGCCGGGTTGTAATTTGGCGAGGGTTTTAATATCAAGTCCCGTGCCTTCAGCTACAAGCGACCAGTTATTCTGCTTAATTTCGGCAAAAACGGACAACTGGCCGGCCGCCACCGGCATATCATTCAAAGCGATCTGACTTGAATGTTGGTCAATATGAAAGGACACCGCTACTGCGTTTAATGGCAACGATGTTGATTGAATGGATAGCTGACCTTTTCGGCAATGGATTTCATCATTGCCCCAACTGAAATCGGAACACTGCAAATCAAACAGCTTAATGTGATCGAAAGGCTCGGGCAGACGGAGATATTGAATAGTTGACCTGAGCTGTTGAGTCGCCTCTGACAAATCGGACAATGACAACGTGACACCTTCAAGCGACCAGCCCTGTTGTTCAATGCTATCCAGTTTGAGGGTGACGTTATCCAGCGCGTAAGTCATGGAAGGCGATAAAAGCAAAAGCATTATCAGCTTACGGAGAACCATCTGTCTGATTGGCAGAACTTCAATGAGTCGTGATACCGGCAGGCCTGTTAGCAACAAAGAAAAATAGGGATGCCCACAAGCCATTGGGTTTGATGATTAACGACAGTCACTTGAAGAGTGAGATGGATTAACCGGGAAAAACACCCGTCGACAAATAGCGGTCGCCTCGGTCGCAGATGATGGCGACAATGACAGCATTTTCCAATTCAGCCGATAAGCGCAAGGCTACCGCAACGCCGCCGCCTGATGAAACACCGGCAAATATCCCCTCTTCGGTAGCAAGCGCGCGCATGGTTTGTTCAGCAGTTTGCTGATCAACGTCAATGATCCGGTCAACTCGGGATTTCTCATAAATTTTGGGCAGATAAGCTTCAGGCCAGCGTCTGATTCCCGGAATTTTGGATTCGCCTTCGGGTTGAACGCCGATAATTTGAATCGCAGGGTTCTGCTCTTTCAAATAGGTGGAGGTCCCCATAATGGTGCCGGTGGTTCCCATTGAACTGATAAAATGGGTAACTTCGCCGTGCGTGTCGCGCCAAATTTCAGGACCCGTGCCTTCATAATGGGCACGAGGATTGTCGGGATTGGCGAATTGATCAAGAATACGACCCTTGCCTTCAGCTTCCATTTGTCTGGCCAAGTCAATCGCTGATTCCATGCTGCCAGCAGCCGGAGTCAAAATAATTTCAGCCCCATACGCTTTCATCGATGCACGCCGTTCAGCGCTCATATTATCGGGCATGATCAAGGTCATCTTGTAACCCTTGATCGCTGCCGCCATAGCCAAGGCAATGCCGGTATTGCCGCTGGTTGCTTCAATTAAACGATCGCCGGGTTTGATTTCGCCCCGTTCTTCGGCATGCTTGATCATGCTCAACGCTGGCCGGTCTTTAACCGAACCCGCAGGATTATTACCTTCCAGCTTAACCAGAATGGTATTGCTGGTATTTCCGGGTAAGCGCTGTAATTTGACTAAAGGCGTATTGCCTACAAATGCTTCAATGGTTGGATAATTCATGCTGTCAGCCAATAACAATGGAGTTGAGGCATTATCACACAAAACATCTCCTGATTATAAAGATGCTTCAGCTATGACTCTTTATCCGGAGTCGACCGCGTCTGCAGAGCCTGCCCCGGTCAGGGAATGCCGGGGGATGGCCGAAATCAAGACTTCATGGATAGCTAGCAACTTACCCTCCGACACTGTATCCCCGTTTCCGGGAGTGCATGACGAACGCTTTTTGAATTAAGCTGTACCAGCTTGCTAATCATGATAAAGAATACAACGTAGGTTGCGGTTGACGATAGCCAACCCAACATTTCAAGAATAACTGGGGGTCAAAGTAAGATTGAGTTACTCTGACCCCCAGTTATTCTTCTTTGTACATTTGGAAAATTGACATCATTGTTTTTCCCTTAAAATTTCCCTGCATCTGTGAAACGAATGAATTCCTTGACTCAAGATGAACACTTGGAGTATTAATTTACGTCCACCGATGCGTTACCGTGAAAGTATGGGGGGCAGATAGGTAGGGTGAATAAGCGACAGCGCATCCACCTTTAACGGCTTTGGCGGATACGGCTTTCGCCTTATCCACCCTGCAGCAGTCTTTGATTTAGGCTATGTCGCGTTAATAGTAGGCGTCGCCCCGGCAGGGATTGCCGGGGTCCAGAAGCCATGGATGGCGTTGGGCTTTCACATCCTTGTGACCTGGATTCCGGCAATCCATGCCGGAATGACGGTGTTGATTTACTTTCAACTACTAACCCGAACATAGCCTTGATTTACCGGGGTGATACCAAGCCTTCATGTTCTTAGGTTTTAGGTGTTCAAGTTCGTCCAGAATCAGTGTTCAAATTAATCAGAATACGCACAGCGATTAAAAAAAATGAAACTGGGTCGTCCTTATTTGAATTTATTGACCAGGGGCATATTTAACGTGTAAGTCACACTGTGCGTACCCAGGGACTTTAAACCCAATTATCCAGGGAATAACCATGCAAGCCTACTATGAAATAGAAACTGAAATTCCAAAAAATCACCAACTCAATTTATCGTTGCCTGACGACATTCCAGCAGGTAAAGCTAAAGTGGCGATTATTTATGAATTTTCAGAACCAAAAGACAATACAGGAATGGCTTTAACAGAATTTTTAAATAAATATAAAACTGAAGATATTGATGTTGATACGCAAACTTTTGACGAAAACAGAAAAACAAATGCGGATAGAGATTTTCGGCTATGAGTTTGATATATCTGCTAGATACCAACACTATTTCAGAACCATTAAAAGCGACACCAAATAAGCAAGTCATTGAAAATATAAAACTTTATCATGCACAAATCGCAATTGCAGCAATGGTATTTTATGAAATGGTGCGCGGCGTTGAGTTATTGCCTGATTCTAAAAAACGGTTAAAAACGACCGATTATATTGAATCCGTTTTGATTAAGTTTCCCATTTTGCCCTATTCCGAAAAAGCCGCAAAATGGCACGGTCAAACAGCTGCTCATCTTCAACGGCAAGGAAAAACCCCGCCTTTTGTCGATGCGCAAATTGCAGCCGTTGCGAAAACAAATAATTTAATTTTAGTCACGCGTAATATTGATGATTTTGAAAACTTTTCCGATTTGTCTATTGAAAATTGGTTTTGTTGAACTCAGGGAAAAAGGGTGCTGCCTTTAGGTAGGCGAGGTAGGGCAGGTCTAGATTCATAGCTTTATTTTTGATCTTGCTGGCCTGATAATTTTGCTAGCGGATGTGAAATGCAGTTAAAAATTATCCGCTATTTCTTTATTGTTATATTCCACAGTTATTACTCAGCCCAGCCGGACTGAGCGAAATCAAGCCTAGCGAGAATGTAGCGAAGCTCCACAGGAACATTGGGTTAGGCTACATTCAATAATTTACTTGCTAATTTCCTGCTCACCGTAGGAGATGGCAAAGGCTTTCCATCATTTTTGATAGTTTCAACCCATTCATTCACAATCTGACAAAGCTCGGTATAAACTTGAATCTCATCATCTCCATGACAGCAAGTATCAATTATTCCAGGACAAGAACCAACAAAACAGCCATCTTCATCAGACCACACAACAATTTTGATATAACGGCCACTTTCTTTCATTATTTTAACTTCACAATCAGTTTCTTTGTCTCGCGAATTTGTTAGGGTTTAGCATCATCTGAGAGTTGACCAGAAATAGTGATGCGATTACCGTTTGGATGTTCATAGTTTCTATGGCTACCTATGCCACCTCTATTAACAAAACCAGCCAATTCTAAAGCACGAATAAGTTCTTTAATCTTGGGCGGCATTTTTATATTCCAATTATTTACTTTTAGACTGAAATGTCGGGCAACAAAAAGCTGTTGCCCGACCTACCCACCTTATCCATAAGGTTAACGCAAAGCTCCACGGCGGAGCGTTAGCGGGGTCAGCTGGAGCGGTGAGTGAGGCTGGATGATGTTTTTGCCACTTCCAATAAATATCGAAGCGCTTTGTTTACTGCTTCATCATTAGGAAAAGCTTCTGCAATATCAGGATCAAGAAGAACCACGTTCGTTTCTGCTTTGATCCGGTTTGCGTATTTACCGCGTACAATCTCACCGAAATCCGACCGCTTATATTCGGTACGAAGCTCATCGGTCATTTCTGATTTAACCTTCTTCATAAATTTGCCTCTCAACATTCGTTGCTAATCTTGCCGATATGATTCGAATTGCATCTCCTCTGTCGGCATGCGATACCGCAAGTAACCTTCCTTGGGAGGAAATGCCAAAAGTTACGAATCGCGCCTCACTATCTGAGTGGTCAGGGTCATGCGCTGTAGCCGAAAATATATCACGCAAGGCACTGGTTGCTTCTTCAAAGGTAACGCCATGTTTTCGCCGATTCGCAGTGGCTTTTTTCGGATCCCATTCAAAATGCATATCTGGTGACTTTTTTGTGGATTATTCATCAGTGGAACTGCTTTAGTTTACTCTGATGCATTTTGAAATTGATAGTCAGTTATTCAATAAGTTCTTTAATCTTGGGGGGCTTTTATATTCCAATTATTTATTCTTAGACTGAAATGTCGGGTAACAAAAAGCGGTTACCCGACCTACCCAGCTGCGTTATTCACAAATCGATAAAGTTTTTACTTTTTGATATACCGCGCAGAACATTCAAGAACCTTGTTCATCTCAGCCGGTGTTATTTTATGAGAGGGGTCGTTTTCTTTTAACCCTGCTTCATCAAAGCATTGTGCTGTAATATCTTCCGGGCTTTTTGAAAGCCTACTTTCAGAACTTGAATACGATCTTCTGGGGTTTCTATCTGAGCAAGTACTGAGACCAACTAAGAAAAGAATAAAGAAAACTAAAACCACAATTATTGTTGTTGAACAACCGCTTGATTTTGGAACTTTTGCGCCACAATTTGGACATGCTTTAGCTGTATTGCTGACATCATTGCCGCATTCTTTACACTTTATGAGAGCCATATTGAATCCTATTGGTGAATTTTCCTAATATTGAAAATAACTAGGGGTCAGAGTAAGGTTAATTTACTCTAACCCCACTTATTTCTTTTTTAGCCCTTCGCGAATTCAATAAACCAAGGCACTGTCTGGATTAGTGGTTGAACCTACATCTACGCCGTCATCCGGCATGGCCTTGAAATGTTGGGTTGACTATCGCCAACCGCAACCTACACAGAGCATCACTTTTGTTTTGTTGTTCCGTCGCTGAAACATTATTCTGGTTTCGATTGCACTTAGCCTTTTACCTGATTGAATTATTAATCACGATGGTTTTGAGGTCTGTGCCTGCATCGCCTTTGACTTCAATCATCCCGTAAGGCTCGCCGCTTTGAGGCGTTGCGCCGCCTGCCGCACTGATGCGAGCAGTGATTTTGATATGATCGACTGACGATATCGTCATGTTCGGCATCATTGCCTGGCTGTCATCCAGCGTGACTTCAATCGGTAAATCTTTGGCCTGGTGTTTCACAATGGCCAATGGCGCTTTAGGGCCTGTTGCGGCTTGGGCATAGATGAACAAAGTGTCTTCGGGATTCACTTTGTCTTTGAAGCTGTCGTCCAGCGTTACTTTAACCGAAACACTGCGGCTTGCCGGTTTAACATCGGAACCCGGAACAACGGACGGCGCTTCTGCCTGCACAGGCGGCTTACCCAACCTGGCATTGGCTTGATTGATCAGCTTCACTACTTCCTGGTATCCGTTTTGTTCCGGCGAATATCCTTTCAACAGTTCCTGCCAGCTATCAACCGCCTTTTGAAATTGATCGTTCTCGGCATAGGCCATCCCCATCAACCACAAGCCCATTTGATTACCCGGCTCCAGCACTAACGCTTTTTCAACCAATGCCGTGGGTTCGCCTTTCAACGTTCCGCCATTCGCCATCGCCAGGGCATCCGCCATTTGCAATAACACATCGGGTTGATCGCCAACCAGTGCATAGGCTTTTCTCATGGCGTTAGCCGCATCTTGGTAACGTTCCAATACTTTATAGGACCGGCTCAACATCATCCAGCCTTCAACGTCGTTGGGTTCTTTATCCATTTTGGCCGCCAATTTGTCGACCATGGCCTTGATGTCTTCAAGCTTGGCAGCATGACTGGCTTCTGGCGGGGGGGCCGACAAAGCATTCAAGGCATCTTTGTCGAAGACACGTAAATCGCCGAGCACGGTGTACAAGGAAAACGAGACCAAAGGTACCGCAAATAGCAACGGAATAGCCAACCAGCGCCCGCTTTTTGCCGAAACTTTGGCGGATTGCTTGCCATCCAGATCGAGATAAAGCCCGACTTCAAGTTCCCGTTTTGCCTGATCAAATTGCTGTTGATTCAGTATTCCGGCAGCAAAATCGTCCTCAACCTCTTTTAACTTCTTTTTGGCCAGCTCTATATTGGCTTGATCATCGCCTTTGAATTCGAGTTCCCGGGTCAACAAAAGAGGGATCAAAATCAGACATAAGGCCACCAGCAGCAGCAAAGCTGCAAAAATTCCAAATTGAATCATTGATTGTCGCTCTTTTTTAACAAGTCTCGAATCCGCTGCAAATCTGCATCGCTGGGTTGTTGATCATTTTGACGGCGGCGTTTTAGTAAAAACCAAAAGCCCAATAGCCCTGCAGCTACTGTCAATACCGGCGCCAGCCATAAAATCATAGTTTTGGGATTGAGCGGCGGACGGTACAAAACAAAATCACCGTAGCGATCAATCATGAATTGGACAATTTGATCGTCGGATTGGCCGGCATTGATCATTTCATAAACCTTTCGCCGTAAATCCTGTGCCAGCTCGGCGTGAGAGTCGGCAATATTCTGGTTTTGGCAAACCAGACAACGCAGTTCTTCGGTGAGTGCGCGGTAACGTTGCTCATGAGCCGGATCTTCAAATTCATAGATCTCGATGGTCGCCTGGGCCCATTGACTAAAAAGCAGCACCACTAAAAAAAGGATTTTCATTACCCGGCCTCTCCATTGAGTATTTGCAGCAAAGGCATGATCTCGGTTTGCAGATTATTCGGATCGACAGGCCCTGTCAGCTTAAACCGCACCAGGCCTTTTTTATCGATGACAAACGTTTCCGGCACACCGTAAACACCCCAATCCAACCCGGCCATACCTTCAGTATCCATAACACTGATCGTGTAAGGGTTACCTAGTTGAGCTAACCATTGACGGGCATCGGCTGGCTCGTCTTTATAGTTAAGACCGATAATTTCAACCTGACCGGTGCGGGCAAACTCGTTGAGCACCGGATGTTCGGCCCGGCAAGACACACACCAGGATGCCCAGACATTCAAAAGCCAGACTTTGCCCTTCATTTGTTCGGGCGAAAATGTTTGATCGGGTGCATGCAGCTGTGCCAGCTGAAAATGGGGAACCGGCTTGCCGATTAACGGCGACGGCACTTCCCTTGGGTTCAGTTTCAGGCCTATACCTAGAAATATCACCAACACGAAAAAAATACCTAACGGAATAAGAAAGCGCATTATGCCTCTCCTGTTCTTACCGGAATTCGATAGCGTTTATCCATAGCGCCGATCAAGCCGCCGAAAGCCATGAATAATCCACCTATCCAGATCCAGCGGATATACGGTTTGTAATAAACCCGCACCGCCCAAGCACCGGCTCTGTCCAGAGGTTCACCCAAAGCGACAAATAAATCACGGGTAACACCGGCATCAATACCGGCTTCCGTCATAGGCATGCCAGATGCCCGGTAAATCCGTTTTTGGGGATGAAGTTCACCGACGGGTTTACCCTCTTTTGAAATCGTTACCCGGCCTTCACTGGCATCGAAATTAGGACCGGCTTTACTTTGAACGCCGTGAAACAGAAAATCGTAACCCGCCAAACTCACTGATTCGCCTGCTGACAGTCTGATATCCTTCTCTACCGAATAAGTCGAAGTTAGAGTGATGCCGACAATGAAAACACCAATACCGGCATGTGCAACGGTCATTGCCCAAACGCTGGCCGGAATCTGAAAAAAAGCGGCCAATTTGTCGCTCTTGTTACGTAAACGGGCTTGAATTGCCATACCGGATGAAACAACGGTCCATACGGCCAACGTCAGGCCAATCAAAGCGCCCCAGCTGAATGATTCTTGTAAAAGAGCGAGGATAAGGCCCGCAAACGCGCAGCAGGCAAACGGTAATGCGACTAACGTAGCCAGACGCGCCAGATTATCCTGCCTCCAGCGGGCCAAAATACCAACACCCACGCATGCCGCCAAGGGAGCCGTTAAAGGAATGAATACGCTGTTGAAATAAGGAGGACCCACTGAAATTTTGCCCATACCCAATGCATCGATGACCAGTGGATACAAGGTGCCTAATAAAATGGTCGCAGCTGCGGCAACCAGCAATACATTGTTGATGAGCAGGAAAGCGTCTTTCGAAATCAGGTCAAAACTGCCTTCACTTTTAATTTTAGGCGCTCTGATAGCAAACAAGGTGAGTGAACCACCGACGACAATGCCCAGGAAAACCAGGATAAATATGCCTCGGGTCGGATCGCTGGCGAACGCATGAACGGAAGTCAAGACACCGGAACGGACCAGAAATGTGCCTAATAAACTCAACGAAAAGGCGAAGACGGACAATAAAATGGTCCAGCTTTTAAACATGCCGCGCTTTTCTGTTGCGGCCAATGAATGAATCAACGCGGTACCGACCAGCCAAGGCATGAATGAGGCATTTTCGACCGGATCCCAGAACCACCAGCCACCCCAGCCGAGTTCGTAATAAGCCCACCAACTGCCCAAGACAATACCGGTTGTCAAAAACATCCAGGCCATATTGGTCCACGGCCGGGTCCAGCGTGCCCAGGCGGTGTCCAGTTTACCGTTCATTAATGCGGCGATAGCAAAAGCGAAGGCCACGGAAAACCCGACATAACCCATATAAAGCATGGGCGGATGTATTGCCATACCGGGGTCTTGCAGCAATGGATTTAAATCCCGGCCGTCGAGAGGAATCGGAAATTGCCTCAAAAACGGATTAGACGTAAATAATACGAAGGTTAAAAACCCGATATTGACAATGCCTAAAACACCTAAGACCCGGCCAATTAATTCAACAGGCAAGGTTTTACTGAACATAGCAACGGCCGCAGTCCAAAGCGAAAGAATCAATATCCACAACAGTAAGGAGCCTTCATGAGAGCCCCATACAGCGGCAATCCGGTACACATAAGGCAATTGACTGTTGGAGTTGGCCGCAACATAGGCGACCGAAAAATCATGTGTGACAAAGGCATAGGTCAAACAGTAATAAGCCAGTGCGACAAACAGTAACTGACCGCAGGCAACCGGTCGGGCAACCGCAATCCAGCTGGCGATGCGGTATTGAACACCGATGATAGGAACAAAGGCCAATATCAGCGCCATGGATAAGGCCAAAATCAGTGAGAAATGCCCAATTTCTGGAACGATCATTGGGCATTCTCCTTTTTATACGGTTTCTTCATGCTGCCTTCAACTTCAGGCGGCATGTAGTTTTCATCATGTTTGGCCAATACTTCCTGAGCAACAAAAACACCGTTAGTACCCAGCTTGCCGTTAGCAACAATACCCTGCCCTTCTCTGAACAGATCGGGCAAAATGCCGGTGTATTCAACTTCAACCTGTTTCGCCATATCGGTCAGGGTAAACTTGACCGTCATGCCGTCTCCGGGACGCTGAACGCTGCCATCCACGACCATGCCACCGAGTCTGAACAAATGGTCTTTAGGCGCCTTACCGTCAATCACATCAGATGTGGAGTAAAAATACATCAGATTTTCATTGAAGGCTTTCAGGCCAAACCAGGCACCAACAGCCACGCCGCTGACCATCAATAAAATAAGGTATAAACGTTTTCTACGAATGGGTTTCATGATTTAGAGACTCTTTGATTACGTTGACGCTTGAGGACCAGCTCACGCAAGATTTTTTTTTGCAGCATCAAAGGCTTGATTACGCCGATCATCAGCACCAAAAAACCGATACCGTAGGAAGTCCACACATAAAAGGCGTAGCCGCCCATATGCCAGAAATCGCTCATAGTTTCTCCAATATTTCATCAACCCAGCGGTTGTTCTGTTCACGTTGCAGCAATTCATTGCGGCAACGCATTAGTAATGCAATCCCATAGTAAACCTTAAACGCAACGGCCATCACCAATAAGGGAATCAACATATCGGGATGAATGGACGGCTTATCAAATTTCGTTACCGTCGCACCTTGATGCAGTGTGTTCCACCATTCAACCGAATAATGAATGATGGGAATATTGACCACCCCGACCAGGGCCAAAATAGCCACCGCCCGCGCAGCCGTTCTTTTATCTTCAATCGCACCATAAAGCCCGATCACGCCTAGATACAAAAACAGCAGGATAAGTTCCGAAGTCAGCCTGGCATCCCAAACCCACCAGGTGCCCCACATCGGTTTACCCCACAGAGAGCCGGTAATCAGCGCTAAAAATGTAAAAGCCGCGCCTATGGAAGCACTGCTGATCGACACAATTTCGGCCAGCTTGATATGCCAGATCAAACCGATAGCGCCGCTGATTGCCATGACCACGTAGACAAAAAGCGACATCCAGGCGCTGGGCACATGAATATAAATGATGCGGAAACTGTCGCCTTGCTGATAATCGGCGGGAGCCAGGACCAAACCACCATAAAGGCCATAGGCAAGCAAGACGATCAACAATACCGTCAGCCAGGGCAGCATCTTGCCGCTCAACCAATAAAAGTAAGGCGGCGAAGAAAATTTATGCAGGAATCTCATTATCATAATAATTAACTCAAACTCATTTTTAATGCGGCCGCAGTCGGCCACGGCGTCAAAGTAATAGCCAGAAACAACATGGCAGACATCATATACAGTTGTCCGGAAACCGGAAAACCGGCCATTGCTGCATCAACGGCGTTACTGGCAAAAATCAAAACCGGCACATACAAAGGGAGAACCAGAATGGCCAGCAGAACACCGCCCTTTCGTAACCCCACAGTCAAAGCGACGGCAATCGCGCCGATCAAGCTTAAAACCGGCGTACCCAATAACAAGGTCAGTAACAAAATTTTGATGGCTTCGGCTTCCATGTTGAACATCATCGCCAACAACGGCGCAACCAAAGACAGTGGTGCGCCGGATAATAACCAGTGCGCGGTAACCTTGCCCAACACCAGCAGTGACAGTGGGTGCGGCGACATCACCATCAACTCCAGACTGCCGTCTTCAAAATCCGAGCGGAATAACGAATCCATGGTCAGCAAAGATGCCAGCAACGCAGCAACCCAGATCACGCCAGGAGCAATGCGTTTCAAAAGCGCGACATCAGCCCCCACACCCAGCGGAAACAGCGTCACGACCAACACGAAAAAAGCCAGCGGATTGATA
The DNA here is from genome assembly GCA_018333785.1 of Methylomicrobium sp. Lineage (GTDB taxonomy): Bacteria > Pseudomonadota > Gammaproteobacteria > Methylococcales > Methylomonadaceae > Methylicorpusculum. The sequence continues at coordinate 29,819 of JAGXSU010000200.1, forward strand.
AGCTCGGCCCTATGACGGTAAGCCAAAAGCAAATCGCGACGCACAATCGCAACAAACGCGTTTAAAGTGGAGGAATCGGCCATGGTTATAATTCTATTTTCTGAACGATTTCGGCGGGTAAACCGGTATCGTGATGAGACGTCATGACAACCAGACCATTATCGGCAACATGGGATTGAATGAATTGCTCAAAGGTGGCAATACTTTTTTTATCCAGTGAAGTAAACGGTTCGTCGAGTATCCATAAACTTTTTTTCATACAAAGTAAGCGAGCCAGAGCCAGTCGGCGCCGTTGGCCTGCCGATAAATAACGGACCGGTGTATCCTGATACCCCATCAAACCAACTTTTTCCAATGCTTGATCTATCGTCAGCGTGGATTCACCAAAGGCTCTGGCATAACGCAAATTCTCTTCGACACTCAGATCATCTTTCAACCCGTTACCATGACTGACATAGGCAATATGCTGATAAAAAGCCGAGTCCAGCTCCTCAAGTGATGACCCGCACCAGAAAAGCTCACCCTCATCGGGCAGGCGTAAACCGGTTAAAATTCTCAGTAACGATGTTTTGCCGCTGCCATTGGGCCCTTCAATCAACAAAACCTGCCCGCCGGTGACCCGAAAATCCAAATCGGCAAACAACACCCGATCATCTCTAACACAAGAGAGTTGGCGTGCTTCAAAGACAATTGAATTGGATTTCATATTCTAAGACAGGGATCAATCAGCCGGTAACGAGTCTAGACCTGCTGAATTAATCGTTAATGAACAACAGGGGCGGGAAGTATAACTTAAAACAAACGGTAAAGGGATAATGTAACAACCTGAGAACAGGGCAAACACATGATCCCCAAAGGCTTGGTAAGCGAGCTTACAAGACCCGTAACACAGCGCAAAGTTCCCGCATCGAGCAAGGATTTTTCAAGAAACCGGCAAGCTCTAAGGTACTATTTGGTTTATTGATCCGGTAAGCTCAAACTTTGGCTATGGCAATCCTTGGCAAAACAGAGTTATGAGGCTCTGGAGGATATAACAAGTGTTCTACCGTGTATCTGCTCTCCCCCTGTAATATTATTGGGTGTAGGTGGTTGATTGAAATCAATCACCTACACCCCCTCAATTCGAAGCGGGCGAGCGTTATCCCGTGTTTACTCAACAAGCTCTGCTTTTTCAATCACGATATCCGTTTTGGGCACGTCCTGATGCATGCCTTTATTGCCGGTAGGTTGCGCGGCCATGGCTTCAACGACGTCCATACCTTCGATGACTTCACCGAATACGGCATAACCCCAACCATTTTGTGTCGGGCTTGAATAGTCCAGAAATGAATTATCTTTCAGGTTGATAAAAAATTGCGCGGTAGCAGAATGAGGATCTGACGTTCTGGCCATGGCTAACGTGCCTTTTTTGTTCAAAAGACCATTGTCAGCTTCATTTTTAATCGGTGCATGGGTCGTTTTCTGCTCAAACGCTGCATCGAAACCGCCGCCCTGGGCCATAAAACTTGGAATCACGCGATGAAAAATCGTTCCGTTGTAAAAACCTTCTTTGACGTATGCCAGGAAATTCTCAGATGAAACCGGCGCTTTTTCTGTATTCAATTGAATGGTGATTGCGCCAAGCGTGGTGGTTAATTTAACTTTGGACTGGGTTTGAGACATCTGTTTTTCCTGTGCAAAAGGGGTTGATGTGATAGAAAGAAGCAACGCAAAAGCGAGTAATATACGCATTTTTTTCCTTCAAATTAGGATGATAAACGGTCGATTCTATGTGTTTTTAGCTTGAAAGAGAAGTAGCCGCTTGGTAAATTGCTTGGATTTACAGCCTGAAACCTGTCATTAAAGCCTGAATATCGGTAAGTCCGATGACCAAAAAAGCGGGTGATTCGATTATTTTGTATCGACCCAAGGCCTTGAAACACTTAAACTGCTTTAAAATTTAGGCCAGGACTGCACCTCTAACTCAATCACGCTCATGATAAAAATTCACAACACGCTCACACGTCAAAAAGAAGAATTCAAACCTCGTGAACCCGGAAAAGTCGGCATATACGTCTGCGGCATGACGGTTTATGACTATTGCCATGTCGGTCATGCCCGAGTGATGGTGGTTTTTGACACGGTAGCCCGCTACTTTCGACACAGCGGCTATCAATTGACTTATGTTAGAAATATTACCGACATTGATGACAAAATCATTAAACGCGCTCAGGAAAACAATGAGGACTTTGCCGAACTGACCCAGCGCTACATTGATGCGATGCATGAGGATGAACTCGCTCTTTCTGTACTTCCGCCCGACCATGAACCACGCGCAACTCAATCCATTGACGATATTATCGCCATGATTGAAAAACTGCTGGACAAGGGTTTGGCCTATGTCGGACAGAATGGCGATGTATTTTATTCGGTTGCCAAATTCGAAAATTACGGCCAATTATCCGGTAAAAACCTGGCCGATCTCCAGGCAGGGGAACGCGTTGACGTTGATGCAGCCAAACAGGATCCACTGGACTTTGTCTTATGGAAAATGGCAAAACCCACCGAACCCGCCTGGCCCTCGCCATGGGGATTGGGAAGACCCGGATGGCATATTGAATGTTCGGCCATGTCGACCTGCTGCCTGGGCAACCATTTTGATATTCACGGCGGCGGCATGGATCTGCAGTTCCCGCATCATGAAAACGAAATCGCACAATCCGAAGGCGCTACCGGTGAAAAATTTGTTAATTACTGGATGCATAACGGCTTTGTCCGTATCAATGAAGAAAAAATGTCCAAATCCCTGGGCAACTTTTTTACCGTCAAAGAAGTGCTGAAAAGCTATCGGCCGGAAGTGATTCGTTTTTTTATTCTTTCCAGTCATTACCGCAGTCCGTTGAACTATTCGGATGAGCATCTGGATGAAGCGGGAACGGCTTTGACCCGGATCTATAATGCTTTACGCGGCGTTGACGCCACAGGAACAGATCTGCTGGAAACGTATCAGCATCGATTTGAACAAGCCATGGATGATGATTTCAATACACCTGTAGCCTTGGCCGTTTTATTCGATCTGGCCCGGGAACTGAATAAAGCCAAAGATACCGATCTACAGCAAGCGAAAGCCCTGGCATCTACGCTCAAGGGACTGGGTGGAATCCTGGGCATTCTCTCGGACGATCCGGAAGCTTTTCTTCAACAAACTGACGGCAACGATCAAGATCAACTCTCTCCTGCCTTGATTGAAGAAAAAATCCAAGCCAGAATTGATGCAAAAAAGAACAAGAACTGGGCCATCGCTGACCAGATTCGTGATGAATTAAAACAGCAGGGTGTTATTCTGGAAGATGCGCCAGGCGGCATAACCACATGGCGCCGAGAACAGACAATGGCGCTTAAATGAAATATTGATTCAATTGATGACAATCCATTTTTACCCATGACAGAAATTAAAGACAAATCGCTTCACTTATTTCTTGATGAACTGGCCAGCAAAGCGCCTACACCGGGTGGAGGCAGCGCTGCGGCTTTCATGGGTGCTCAATCGGCAGCGCTGACCAGCATGGTGTGTAACTTAACGTTGGGAAAACCAAAGTACGCAGCCGTTGAAACCGACATGCAACAATTACTGGAACAGTCCGAAGCACTCAGGCAGCAACTCACCGGCATGATAAAAGCCGATGTTGAAGTCTTTGACCGGTTAATGGCAGCCTATGGTCTGCCAAAAGATAGCGAAGAACAAAATGCGACAAGAAGCGAAACCATTCAAACTCAATTAAAAGAAGCCACGTTAGTCCCTATGGCTTGCGCCCAAGCCTGCGCCTTGGCAATCAAGCTTAGCCGTATTGCAGCAGAAAAGGGCAATCTGGGTGTAATCAGCGATGCCGGCGTCGCGGCCATGGCGGGTTATGCCGGCCTGAAAAGCGCTGCACTCAATGTCTATATCAATGCAGGCAGCCTTAAGGACAAAGACTTTGCTGACGAAGCGCTAAAAGAACTGGAAGAAATACTTACACTTTCAAGTACAGAAGCTGAAACTGTTTATCGCATTGTAAAAGAAAAACTTTAAGACAAATCATCAGCTCTTTGTGACGGTTATCTTGCTGTCAACGAAGTGTCAACATGATTACTCCTGTAAGATCGAAAAAACCTCTAATTTCCAGACAGCACGCGGGGTGTTTGGCGAGAATAACGGCAAGCATCGACGCTGCCTTCTGACCCCATTAATGGCTTCATGGCGGTCTTCGACAGGCACATTCTGCACTTTGACAAGACCATGTTGGCGTGAGTAGTTGAAAACTCTTCAACGCCGTCATCCGGCCTCAATTGCCGTAATTCAAGGAACAAGGAGGTGAAAATCCAACGCCATCCATGGCTTCTTGAACCCGGCAATCCGTGCCCGGGCGACACCAACTCTTACCGTAAACAAAACCTTTAACACCGCCTAAAATAACCTAAAATATTTGTTGACGTAACTAATCCAGATCGCTAATATATGCAGCTCTTCAGGGGTGCTTAGCTAGCTAAGCCAAAGCAGATTTTGAAGGTATTCGGGGTATAGCGCAGTCTGGTAGCGCGCCTGCTTTGGGAGCAGGATGTCGGGGGTTCGAATCCCTCTACCCCGACCACACTGCGCTTGTAGCTCAGCTGGATAGAGCATCGGCCTTCTAAGCCGAGGGTCGCAGGTTCGAGTCCTGCCAAGCGTACCATTTCTTGCAGAAACTCCCTCATTAGATTCATTATGGTGAGCGTAGCTCAGTTGGTAGAGCCCCGGATTGTGATTCCGGTTGTCGCGGGTTCGAGCCCCGTCGCCCACCCCATTAAATCAATAAGTTACAACATACCTCATTGGGTTTGTTTCATTCTACTGGTAAGCCTACTGGTAAATTTATAAGTTTTCTTGTGTTTTCTTCTCTCCCGCAGGCCTAACTTTTTCAACTTTTACATCATAAATTTGCAGCATACTGGCATTCTTATGGCCGCTGGCTTTTTGTTTATCACCTTCTGTGTCACTTACGCCTTTTCTTTTTAGATCATGAAAAGTAAAGTGTACAAAATCAATTCCTTGTTCTTTTGCTTTAATTTCCGATTGATGGTTGATTCGAGATATGGCTGTTTTTAGACTTGAAGCTTGAATTTTGTCGCCAGTACGTTCGGAAATAAAGATGAACCGATCCTCTGGACGTATAGGGTATGGTTGCTTCCGCTTCGATAATATTTCATTACGTTTTTTTATTGAGTCATCCCAAGCGGCTCGCAATCTTGGCGACCATTCCGTAATATTATTTCGACTTCCTTTGCGTCTCTTAATTAATAGTCCATCAGAAAGCTCGTTAGCGTCTGTCAAATCAAGAACTTCACATAAACGCATTCTGCATAAATAAGCCAATTCCATCGCAGCCGGAGCATACCAATAATTAGATTCTCGTGCTACGTCTAGCATAAATTGGTAGTCTTCGTCCTCTGCGTAATGTTGTCGCAGCAATTCTCATTTTAAAACCCTATCCGGAGTCAGGAATTGTGCCGTTAAGTCCTTTAAGCATAAACTGCATTAAATGATCCCAGTCATCGAATGGGAGATACTGGATTAAAGCGCGAAGATGTTCAAAAAAAGTCCGCCGTGAGGGTAGCAAGCCGCGCACGGCACGGTAATAGGAATCGACCCAATCCAGCGTGGTATGAAGCAAATAGGCGAGTAGCACCAGGGTGGCCATCAAAT
>JAGXSU010000201.1 GCA_018333785.1 Methylomicrobium sp.
GCTTGACGGCGGCTCCCTGCCGCCGACACCTGTCGATCGAGTAACCGCTCCCTCTTCGGTTCATGTACTTTCACGGTAACGCAGTTAACACAAGAGCGGCACCATTGGCCTTGCCATCCCAATGCAGCGCATCAAACTGTTTTTTTGTCCCATATCAGACATGCAGGCGCTTCCAAAACCGCCTTACCGTCTGTATATGCCACTCAATAAATGAAATTAAACAGGCATGAAACGTTCACCTCAATATCAGTAGACATAAACTCAATTTTCTCGCAATTCATAACTGCTTGTTTACAATCTTCGGGAGGCAAAAAATCAAGTAGAAGATTGGCGCTAGTAACAGCATGAACGAAGAGCCCGAATGTTATCCCTTAAGCGAACTAAAAACCGGCAGGCGCAAGTCGATGCCGGAAGCAGTCAGAGACGATGAAGTCACTCATTGTTGGCAAAAACAATAAGTCAAAATAACTTTGCTGTCTGTGTGCCATCGTACATAAGCCCTGACTAAGGTAATGTAAGATTGCTCCAAAAAGTTATCTGCCATCAAAGATAGACAGGTATTCCTGATAAGAACTCTGTTATAAATAACTTCATAATCTTGACCATTTAGGCCTCATTCCTTGTTGTTAAGCTGTTTTCAACGAAAAAAACACACGGTCAAGAGGCAATACAATGGTAAACCCAACTCCCGAACCGCATTCTCCCAAACAAAATCATCTTCTTGCAGCACTTCCTGCAGAAATATTCGATCGTATTTCACCGCATCTGGAATGGGTATCCATGCCGATAGGTAAAGTGCTTTATGAGTCAGGCGATCAACTGCAGCATGTTTATTTCTTAAGCACCGCCATCGCGTCTCTGAGCTATATCATGGAAAATGGCGCTGCGGCAGAAATTGCGGGCATAGGCAATGAAGGTGTCGTCGGCACGTCACTGTTAATGGGCGGCAAAACCACACTTAACCGGGCCATTATTCATACTGGCGGCTACGGTTACCGGTTGAAAGAGCACTTGATGATGGAAGAATTTAACCACGCCGGGCCAATGAGAAATTTGCTGCTGCTGTACATTCAGGCATTAATGACCCAGATTTCCCAAACCGCCGTTTGTAACCGTCATCATTCAGTGGAGCAGCAACTGTGTCGCTGGCTGTTGTTAACGCTGGATCGATTACCCTCAAATGAATTGACCATAACCCAGGAATTGATTGCCGGTATGCTAGGGGTTCGCCGCGAAGGCATCACAGAAGCTGCCGGCAATTTACAGCGTGCAGGATTAATCAGTTACCGTCGGGGTCACATCACCGTAATTGATCGCCGGGGCTTGGAATCTCACGCATGCGAATGTTACGGCGTAGTCAAGAATGAATTCCATCGTTTGCTAAGCCCATGATTTCGTTAACCACCCTTCCCCTTCACTCGATAGTGCCAATACTCATGAACAGAACCGACAGACGCAGGGGATCCCTTCTTGAAAGCTAATCAAAAGCTTCTTGTTCCAATTACCGGCGCATTGCTACTGGTGATGCTGATTGCACTGATAGTAGGCACATCGTTCCGGGCATTCAGACAAAACCAAACCGCTCTTGAAGCGCGCGGGCATACCCATGAATTAATTCTCCGCGCAAACGCGTTGATGTCAGAATTAAAAGATGCCGAAACTAAGCAGCGAGGCTATCTTTTGACCGGGGACGAGGCATTTTTACAACCCTACGTGATGCTGCGCGACAACATAGCAAGTCATTTGGATAACTTGCGGCAACTTAACGTCTCCCCTACTGCCAATAAACCGCTGAACGCGCTGGTACCCCTGGTCGATGCCAAACTGTCGGACTTAGGAGAAGTCATTGAATTGCGGCGAAATAATGACATGGCCGGTGTATTAACACGAATAAGCGACGGCAAAGGCAATCAGTTAATGAATGCCATTCAAACCGAAATGCGCGCTTTCATAGAGACCAAGCAAGCTGAACAGGCCGGCAACGAAGTCACCTTGCAACTGAAGTTAAGAAATCTGTTTGCCGTCATCGTTACAGCAAGCCTGTTGACACTCCTTTTCGCACTGAGTTTTCCTGTGTTGATTTATCGCAAATCTCAACAACGCACCAAAGATTTATTGCATATCGAAACGCATCATTTATTTGAGAATCAGGAGGTGATGAACAAACAACTGCAACAGACCAATCTCAAGTTGCAGATCAGCGAAGAAAGATTCTCAGTGACACTCAACTCCATCGGCGATGCGGTGATAGCCACCGATGCACAAGCGCGTGTGACACTGTTAAATCCACTGGCCGAACAGCTCACCGGCTGGACGCATGCAGAAGCAGCAGGTCGTCCGGTGTACGAGATTTTTAACATCATTAATAAACAAACCCGACAACCGGCGACTATCCCGCTGATGGAAACCTTGGCGCATGGCACTGTACAGGGTCTGACTAACCACACGGTCCTGATTGCACGTAACGGCGACGAAAGCGATATCGCCGACAGCTGCGCCCCCATTCGTGACCGCGACAATCAGGTCATAGGCGCCGTGCTGGTATTTCGGGATGTCACCGGAGAGTATGCAGCGCAACAAGCGTTACATGACAGTAACGCAATGATACAGACTATTCTGAATACGGTAGTGGACGGCATTATCACGCTCCATGCGCGTGGCGGCATGATCGAGACCGTGAACCCTGCCGCTGAAACAATGTTTGGTTATAGCGCGACCGAGCTTATCGGTCAAAACTTCAGCGAACTGATTCCCGAGCTCGATCAAGACCAGCGAAATGGTTCCCTTGAGTATTACAGTGCCAGCAAAGAAGCGCGTGCTGTCGGCTTGGGACGCGAAGTGTCGGGTCGCCGTAAGGATGGCAGCTGTTTTCCTATGGAAATTGCGGTCAGCGAGATGAGGCTGGGGAGTGAACGTTACTTCACCGGCATTTTACGTGACATCACCGCGCGCAAGCAGGCCGAAGAGGTGCTGATCAAGGCGGGCGCTCTGCAGAATGCCATTTTTAGCAGCGCCAATTTCTTGATCATCGCCACCGATACAAAGGGCGTCATTCAAATCTTCAACGTCGGCGCGGAACGCATGCTGGGTTACGCGGCATCCGATGTCATGAATAAGATCACTCCGGCCGAAATTTCTGACTCGCAAGAATTGATTACCCGCGCCAAGGAATTGAGTACCGAGCTGTCCACGCCGATCATGCCCGGCTTTGAAGCTCTGGTTTTTAAAGCCTCGCGCGGCATTGAAGATATTTATGAACTGACGTATCTCCATAAAGACGGCAGCCATTTACCGGCGGTAGTGTCGGTAACGGCCTTACTGGACGCTCAAGATCAAATTATCGGTTATCTGCTGATCGGCACCGATAATACCGCACGCAAACGAATAGAAGAAGAACGAACGCTACTGAACGAAGCATTGCAAGATAAGAACACCGAACTGCAGAGCGCCAGGTTATTTGCTGATAAAGCCAACCGCGCCAAATCTGATTTTCTTTCCAGAATGAGCCATGAGTTGCGCACGCCGCTTAATGCCATCCTCGGATTTGCGCAGTTGCTGGAGGCCGGTTCCCCAGCGCCAACCGAAACCCAAATTATCAGACTGCACGAGATTCTTAAAGCCGGCTGGTATTTGCTGGATTTGATTAACGAAATACTCGATCTCGCACTGATCGAATCCGGCAAACTATCGCTGTCACAAGAGCCGGTGTCACTGATTGATCTGATTATCGAATGTCAGGCCATGATCGAACCAAAATTGCAAGAACGCGATATTACCCTGACTATTCTGCCCTTTGATGACGCTTCATTTATCTTTGCCGACCGAACTCGGGTTAAGCAAGCGCTGATTAATCTGCTTTCCAATGCCATCAAATATAACTGTGAGCACGGCACGATTGAGGTGAAATTAAGCTCAACCTCACCTGATCGTACCCGTATCAGCATTACCGACAGCGGCATGGGCTTATCTCAAGAAATGCTGGAGCAACTGTTTCAGCCATTCAATCGCCTGGGCCAGGAGAATGGCAATAGGGAAGGCACCGGCATCGGTCTCGTGGTCACCAAACAACTGGTCGAGCTGATGGGTGGCAACATCGGGGTGGAAAGCAAAAGCGGAGTAGGCAGCGTATTCTGGATTGAACTGATTCGCGACGACAGTTCGCCATTTGCCGGGACTCAAAGCTTACTTAAAGATTTATTGGTGCCGCAAACTCAAGCACATGGTGAATTACGCACCTTGCTTTATGTGGAAGACAATCCGGCCAACCTGATGCTGGTCGAGCAAATCATTGAGAGCCTTCCTCACTTAGAGATGTTAAGCGCACGCAATGCAAATCTCGGCATAGCACTGGCCAAAAGCCACCTTCCCAATGTAATTTTAATGGACATCAATCTGCCGGGTATCAGCGGCATCAAAGCTCTGAAAATTCTGAATGACGATCCGATAACGGCGCACATTCCGGTCGTCGCCCTCAGTGCCAATGCCATGCCCCGCGATATTGAAAAAGGACTGGCTGCAGGTTTTTTCAGGTATCTCACCAAACCGATTAAAATTAATGAATTTATGAGCGCCCTGAATGATGCACTACAATTTGCAGAAAAGGACTACAGCGATAAGTTGAAAGACCTCCATGAAACCGGACAAATAAAATGATTAGCAAAAAAGACATTCTTCACGCCAGCATTCTGATCGTTGATGATCAGCAAGCCAATGTACTTTTGCTGGGGGAAATGCTGCGAGATGCAGGCTATACCTGCATCTCGTCAACTACCGATCCCACAACTGTCTGCACGCTGCACCGAAAGAACCGTTTTGATCTGATTCTGCTGGATCTCCTCATGCCGGTCATGGACGGCTTCCAGGTGATTGAAGGCCTCAAGGAAATAGAAACAGGCGGCTATCTTCCAGTCATTGTGATCACGGCGCAACCTGATCATAAACTGCGAGCACTCACCGCAGGAGCAAAAGATTTCATCGCCAAACCCTTTGATCTGATCGAAATACAGACCCGCATTCATAACATGCTGGAAGTGCGGTTGCTGTACACAACACTCGAACAACACAATCAACTGTTAGAACAAAAAGTACTGGAACGCACGGCCCAACTTCGCGAAAGTGAAGCACGTTTTCGCCGCCTGACCGAGTTGTCGTCCGACTGGTATTGGGAACAGGACGAAAACGGGCATTTCACCAAAATGAATGGCCCGGTACTTGATATGCTCGGCATCCGGATCGACGACACCTTGACCCAATCCCGTGATGACCAAGGCGCTATCTGGAATGAAGCAGAGCGTGAATTGCTTGAAGCCAATCTGGAGGCCAGACGCCCCTTCCTGGATTTTGTCTACAGCCGATCAAGCCCCAAGGGCACGCTGCAATATTTGATGGTCAGCGGTGAACCGATGTTCGACCCATCCGGCCGCTTTACCGGCTATCGCGGCACCGGCAAGGACGTGACCGGCACGATGATCGCCAAAGCTAAATCCCAAAAAGTTTGATTGACCATTAACAGCTACGCATAGAAACTTGTTGAAGCGGGCCATGCCCGCGAAAAACAGGTGTAGGTGTTGCTCACGAACACGTCAATAAGCGAATTAGAGCGCCGGCACAGCCCGCTTCTACTCACAACCGCACATCATCTGATCCTCTTCAATCTCCCCCACATCCGGCTTATGTTCGTTAGCGAACTGTCCATCGCTTTTAAATGGCGTCTAATCAATACCGATGATTCTCAAAACCGTTTGTTCCCAAATAGGTTCAACGAATTTTTAATGTAGAAAGTGGAAGTCGTTGCCATCGCAATAAATGTTCATCGTGACGATTGTGTTCGCCGTTTAACTCAAGGAATAAAAAATCATGAAAAATATAAACCGCCTTAAATCGGCTCAAATGATGCGCAGCATCGGCCTATCGGCAACTGTTGCCGTCTTCATCGCCGGTTGTGCAGGTATTCCGCCGACAGAACAAATGGCTGTTTCCAAGGCTGCCGTCAACAATGCCAGCAGCGCGGGAGGCAATGAGTTTGCTCCGTTACCGCTCAGGTCGGCAATGGAAAAAATGGACGCTGCCGAGCAGGCCATGAGAGATGAGGAGTATGAACTCGCCCGCCAACTATCACAGCAGGCGCAGGTCGATGCCCAATTAGCGACAGCCACGGCCCGTTCAGCCAAGGCACAAAAAGCGGCAGACTCATTAAAAGCTGGCACTAGTGTGCTACGCCAAGAAATCGACCGCAATGCCCAGTAATTATTAAATGGAGTTCATCATGAAAAAAATTAGCTATTTCCCAATGACGTTAATCGCTTTAGCGATTACTTCCGGCTGCAGTACCGTACCTACCCAATCATTGGTAGATGCGCGAAACAGTTACAACACGGCCCGCACTCTTCCCGAAGTAACGGCTCTGGCACCGCTGGAATTGAAAGATGCCGGTGACTCTTTGGGCAGAGCAGACTTTGCCTCAAACGACGGCGAAGACGATGACACGGTCAATCATCTGGCTTATTTAACCAAACAGCAAGTTGGTATCGCACTGGAAACTGCCAAGCGAAAAACGGCTGAACTAGCCGTCACCAATGCCGAATCAAAACGTAATCAAGTGCGCCTTGATGCAAGAACGGCAGAAGCCGATGCCGCTCATGAGCAAGTCGATGCCCTGAAAGAAGAACAGCAAAGGCTGCTGGATGAGTTGAATGCCAAGCAAACCGAACGCGGCATGATGATCACGCTCGGCGACGTGCTGTTCAGTACCGACAAGGCACAACTGAAATCAGGCGGCATGCGCAATGTCTACAAGCTGGCTGATTTCATGAACCAATACCCAACCTATAAGGTATCGGTTGAAGGTCATACTGACAGCCGAGGTACTGATGAACATAATCAGGATCTGTCAGAGCGACGCGCCGCTGCAGTGGATAATGCCCTGCTCAGCGCTGGAATAAGCAGCGACCGAATCAGTGCGCGGGGTTATGGCGAAGGCTTACCGATTGCCGGCAACGACAGCCCTGGAAGTCGACAAATGAATCGCCGCGTTGAAATTATCTTGTCGGACAGTGAAGGCAATATAAAACCACGCTAGGCGCTACTTATCTTTGCCTGCCATCACCTTGAGTCAATAACGTTTTTGAATCAAGGCGATAGCAGCACTCAACTTAAACGGAGATCATCATGAAAACTAAAGATGAATACATTGAAAGCATGGCTTCAGAACTTAAAGAGTGGAGCGCTCAGATAGACCGCTTAACCGTCAAAGCGGAAAGCGCTGCCGACGACGTCAAACATCAATACGTTGAAGAACTCGATGTTTTACATGCCAAACAAAAAGCCGCTGCTTTAAAGCTGAAAGAATTGGAAGAATCCAGCGGTGATGCGTGGGAATCGTTAAAACAAACCGCCGATACTGTCTGGGATGACCTTAAAACAGGTATCAGCAATACCGTCGATAAATTCAAGTAAGCTATACCTATACAAACAGCGCATCGCGCATCTGTGCATTAGGCTGAATACCTCCAATCTTGCCGCCAAACTGAATTTTGAGTTACCTTAACAAGGCACTGGCTGACTCGATCCTTCGATTAGCCTATATCAACACTCATTTTTTGATTTTATCCAATCATCAACCAAACTGTTTCCTGATTATAAAGATGTTTCAGCTAACTATTCGGACGCGTCATTCCGGCAGGGATTGCCGGAATCCAGGTCACATGGATAGCTCGGAGCTTACCATCCATGGCACTGGATACCCGTTTCCCGACGGGCATGACGGGCGCTTATGGATTTAGCTGAAACAGCTTGCTAATCAGGAACTGTTTAGTGTTCCCTTAAAGACAACTTTTATAAACATCACACAAACCTCGGCTATTAGTATGAAAATTAATGCTTACGCAGTCCAAAACGCCACGTCGCCACTCACACCTTTTACGGTTAATCGAAGGGATCCTTCCGCGCACGATGTGCAGATAAAGATTTTATATTGCGGGATCTGTCATTCGGATCTTCATATTGCCCGCAACGAATGGCAAGGCACCACCTACCCTTGCGTTCCCGGTCATGAGATCGTAGGCCGTGTGACTCAAGTCGGAGATAAAGTCAGTCACTATCAAGAAGGTGACCTGGTCGCTGTCGGATGTTTGGTCGATTCCTGCCGCACTTGCGCAAACTGCTTAGATGACCTTGAACAATTTTGCGAACAAGGCCCCGTTTTTACTTACAACTCCCCGGATAAACACAGTGGCGGCATGACCTACGGTGGCTACTCCGAGAGTGTGACAGTGGATGAAGCGTTTGTGCTGCGCGTTCCGAAAAACCTTGATTTAGCGGCTACTGCGCCGCTTGTTTGTGCAGGCATTACCACGTATTCCCCACTGCGTCATAATAACGTCGGTCAAGGCCAAAAAGTCGGTGTAGTCGGACTGGGCGGACTGGGTCACATGGGCGTGAAATTAGCAAAAGCCTTGGGCGCGCATGTGGTGGTATTTACCCATTCGCCCGGTAAGGTTGAAGATGCTTTCCGTCTGGGTGCTGATGAAGTCGTCATTTCCTCCGACGAAAACGAGATGCAGAAACACCTTAACAGTTTCCATTTCATTCTCGATACCGTATCGGCGCAGCATGACATCAACGCCTATCTGGTTTTGTTGAAACGCGACGGCACCCTTACCCAAGTTGGCTTACCTCCCGAACCGCTTGCCCTCCAGGTCGGCAGTCTTATTTTTGGACGGCGTAACTTTAATGGATCGCTGATTGGCGGCATTAAAGAAACGCAAGAGATGCTGGATTTCTGCGGCGAGCACAACATCACCGCCGACATTGAACTCATCCCTATCCAGAAGATCAACGAAGCCTATGACCGCCTGGTTAAAAATGACGTGAAATACCGCTTTGTAATTGATATGGCATCAATGAAAGAATAAAGATTGATGCGGTGATCAGTGTCGCTCGCACAACGAGAGCAAACCTTGTACAAGCGCCAGTGGTGTGGGCGGGCAACCCGCTATAACGGCATCAACTGGAATGACATTGGATACGGCACCGCAACTGGCATATGAAACACCAAACTCACCGCCGCAGGCAGCACAATCTCCCACCGCAACCACCCATTTCGGGTCTGGCGTGGCTTCGTAAGTGCGAAGCAAGGCTGTTTGCATGTGTCTGGAAACCGGCCCGGTGACCAGTAATACGTCGGCATGACGGGGTGAAGCCACAAAATGTATGCCGAACCGCTCGATGTCATAATAAGGATTATTCAACGCATGAATTTCCAACTCGCAGCCGTTACAGGAGCCTGCATCGATTTGCCGTATAGCGATGCTGCCGGAATATCTGCGGTCGATATGGCGTTTGATTGCTATACCCAATTGTTCAAGCTCAACATCTTTAGGAGCTTTGACAGGCTCGGTAACAATCCCGGTAGTAAGAATTTTCTTAAACAGCCTTAGCATGCCCGCTCCCTATAAATCGTTCCCTGAATATGAACCATTCAGGGATTTGTTGCATACCGGAAAATCCGGAACAATATTGTTCAGCACGAGTTTTTCCAGCACCGGCCAATTGAGAATGCTCGGATCTCGGGGATAGAAACGCGAAATTTTATTGTCGCCGTCGAAACGGACAAAAGCAATGATTTCGCCGCGCCACCCTTCAACAATACCCAGTCCTTCACTACCGGCAACAGGAACGTGCCACTCCTCCAGAATCTCTCCAGGAGTTAGCAAGTCGATAAACTGCTCGATCAGTTTTAGTGCTGCAATTATTTCCTTATAACGTATCCAAAATCGGGAAGCGATATCCCCCTGGTTTTCCAAAGCCACTTTAAATTTGACCTGATCATAAGGCGGATAAGCCAAATCTCTCCGCACATCAAAGTCCTGACCGCTGGCTCTACCGACATAACCGACGGTGCCGAAAGCTGCGGCAATGTCTTCCGGCAAAAAACCTGCCGTGTAAACGCGGTCTTCCAGCGATGAATTCAAATCCAACGCGGTAATGATGTCTGTCAGTTCTTTTCTGAGCGGGATAATGTCCTGCTTGATCAGGCGGCAATCGGAATCCGACACATCGGATTTGACTCCGCCCGGAATCACACAATCCATCAATAAGCGATGCCCAAACACTGTTGCATGGGTGCGTAACCAGTTTTCACGTAAACGGCTGAATTGCATTTGAGCGAACACAAAAGCCACATCATTACAAATAGCGCCGATATCACCCAGGTGATTGGCTACGCGTTCGCGTTCAGCAAGAATGCCGCGAATCAGGGCCGCCCTGCCCGGTATGGATAAGCCGGCAGCCTGCTCCATAGCCATGCAGGCGGCCCAACTGTGGCTTACCGTGGTATCGCCCGATACCCGCCCGGCTAAACGCGCCAAAGATTGCGGTGTTCTGCCTTCGGCGATTTTTTCAATGCCTTTATGCACGTAACCCAAACGCTCTTCCAAATTCAGAATCAGCTCGCCTACTGCCTGAAAACGAAAATGGCCGGGCTCGATGATCCCGGCGTGCACCGGACCCACAGGAATTTCGTAAGTCCCTGCCCCATGCGACCGGATAAAAGGGTAATCCATATCGGGTGGGGTTATGATTTCCGGGGAACCCTGTACCGGAAAATCTTTACGTAATGGATGAGTGTGTTTATCCCAGGCTTTGTGACGTGTCCAGGGCCGCTTATCCGGATGCCCAATGAATTTGATGCCGAACATATCATGCGTGTGGCGCTCGCTTCGATTTGCCGCTGGATAAACACTGGCCTGACTCGGTAATTCGGGCTTTTTATAGCCTATGCTGGTGCGGATAAGCAGGTAAACACCCTGTTTTTCCAACAAGGCATGAACCGTAAATTGTTCCCCTGTTTGCTCAGCCCAACCTGCCGACCAACGCAAGCCTTGAAGCATCGACAATTCAGCCAGTTGTTGCCAAACCTCGGCTGCAACTTGCCAGACCAAAGCATGAGGAGTGTATGCCGATTCTTGTTGATCAACGACAATACCTGCCTCTTCAAGTTGTTGGCGTAGCGTTTCAGTCCAGTTCAACGCATTCATAACGGCGTACTCCCCGAGATCAGTAAGGTAGCCTGAGAAAACCAGTTGGCGAGAAAATCCGGAATGGCTAAACCCAGCCATAAAACGAGTCCCAGATGAATCATCACTGGCCATAGATTGGCTTTAACCGGCATTTGACCTTCAGGTTGTTCGCCGAAAACCATGGGCTGGATATGTCTGAACAATCCGGCAAAAGCAATGCCTATGCCTAATAACAGCAAGGGCGCCAACCAGGGGTAATCATGCATGGTGGCCAAAAGGACTAAAAACTCGCTGGTAAACACGCCGAAAGGTGGAAAACCGGCAATCGCCACAGTCCCTATTAACAAGCCCCAGCCAATCTTGGGCTGAGTTTTGATGAGACCGCGGATCTTTTTAATATCCTGCGTCCCGGCCACTTGCGCAGCATGTCCGACTGTAACAAAAATGGCTGATTTCGTGAGCGAATGCACGGTCATGTGCAGCAAGGCGGCAAATGTTGCGAGTGGTCCGCCCATGCCGAAGGCAAACGTCATAATGCCCATGTGCTCGATGGAGGAGTAGCTGAACAGGCGCTTGATGTCTTTCTGGCGATGCAAAAAGACGGCGGCCACCAGAAACGACAACAAGCCAAAACCCATCATCAACAAACCGGCAGAATTATTCTGTGTGGCTCCGTCGACCAGCATTTTATTGCGGACGACTGCATATAAGGCATCATTCAGCAATAAGCCGGACAGCACGGCTGACATCGGTGTCGGACCTTCGGAGTGGGCATCGGGCAGCCAGTTATGCAGTGGCACCAAACCGATTTTAGTCCCGTAGCCGATTAGCAAAAATACAAAGGCGATCTTCAGAATGTCAGGATTGAGCTTATCGGCATTTTCGTAAAGCACGGACCACAGCAAGGCATGTTCGCTGTCACCGATTTGCACGGCGGCGTAATACAGCAAAATCGTACCGAACAGCGCCTGGGCAATTCCGACGCCGCAAAGTATAAAATATTTCCAGGCTGCCTCTATCGACTCAGGGGTACGATACAAGCTCACCAGCAACACGGTCGCAAGCGTTGCGCCTTCCATCGCCACCCACATCACACCCATGTTATTGGTAGTCAACACCAGATACATGGCCAGCATGAAGCCCTGATACATCGAGTAATACAATTTCAAACGCCGGTCGTTTAGCTTGCCCAATTCTTTTTCGTGCGCCATGTAAGGACCCGAAAAAATCGAGGTAGTCAAGCCTACAAATGCGGTCAGCATTATCAGATAAACATTGAACGAGTCGATCAGAAATGCCTGGTCAGCCGAATAAAGACTGCCGATGTTTAACACCTTGACCGCCAGCCACAGCGATGCCAAAAAGCTGAGGGTATTGAGGCCGATATTGACCTTGCCGGTATCATCGCGATGTCCGGTCAGACCGAAAAAGACAATGCCCAGAAACGGTATCAACAGCAACACATAGGCAGCGATCATTGATCGACCTCATTCAGCCGATTCAAGCGATCAACATCCAGTGAATCAATACTGGTACGGATATGAAAGAAAAAGATACCAAACAGCACCGCCGCTACCAGCACATCAAAGGCAATACCCAATTCGACCACCATCGGCATGCCGTTGGTAGCAACAATGGCAGCGAAAAATAAACCGTTTTCTATAGACATAAACCCCACCACATGGGCCACCGCCTGCCGATGAGAAATCATTAACAGCATACCCAGCAATACTACGGATAAGCTGACCGCCAGTGCGTTGACCATGATGGTTGAAGAGCTCTGGACAATCGGATGAAGCACGTAGTAGCTGAACACCATCAAACTGGCACCGCCCAGCATCACTAAGGTCTTGTTTTCCAGTGCTTCAACATCCCGGTTCATGTGCATGGCCAAGACCTGCCGTCTTAGCATCCAGGGGATAAACATCACTTTAAGCACCAGGGTCAGCCCTGCAGAAATATAAAGATGATGATTATTCAAGCTATAGGCAGAGAGTGCCGCCGTCATGGTCAATAACAAACCCTGAAGGGCAAACACAAAAATGAGTCGTAACAAGCGCCCTTGCCCCAGCATCAAAAAAGATGCGAGTCCAATCAGGGCGGCCATTGACAAGATCGCCTGTGTATAAAAATCCTGTTGTTCGATATTCATCAGCGCGAAGCCTCCAGAATGATGTGGCTCAACATGCCCAGCAATCCCAGCAAATAGGCAAAACTGAGATATTCCTGCACCCTGAACAAGCGCATTTTCGCGAGTAAGGTTTCAGAGATTGACAACAGAATCGCCAGCACGGCCAGCTTGCCGATGATCGCCAACAGGCCATGAGCCAGGGCTTGTACTGAAAAACTCTGGGCAATGCCCCAGGGAAAAAAGATGTTGGCAATCAACACGCCGTAAAGCATCAGCTTCACCTGACTGGCCCATTCGATCAATGCGAGATGGCGGCCACTGTACTCAAGAATCATGGCTTCATGAATCATGGTCAATTCCAGATGAGTATCCGGGTTATCGACCGGAATACGTCCGGTTTCAGCGATGGCAACCAGCATCAGCGCAAACAGCGCAAACACAAACGAAGGTCTCAGCACCAACCCTTCATTCAGAACATGGATGATGGCAAATGACAAATTGGTGGTCGAGGCCGTCATGGTCAGGGTAAAAATGGCCATCAACATCGCAGGTTCGGCGATTGAGGAAATGGTCATTTCTCGTGATGATCCCATGCCGCCGAAGGCGGTACCTATATCGAGTCCGGCCAGGGCCAGAAAGAACCGGGCAAAAGCAAAAAAACCCACCAAAACGATCACATCCGCTATCGCGGCAGTTGGTAAATCGACTGCGATCAACGGCACTATGGAGGCAGCCAGCACAATCGCGGAAAATATGATGTACGGCGCCCGGGTAAAAATCCAGGAGGCGTGTTCTGCCACCACCGGTTGTTTGCGGGTCAGTTTTAATAAATCCCGATAAGGCTGCAGCAATGAAGGTGCTTGTCGATTTTGTAAATGGCATTTGCACCATTTCAACCAACCGGCCAACAACGGTGCCAAGGCTACAAATAGAAGGGTCTGAAAGATAGCGAGTAGCCATGTCATCAGCTGATCACCCATAACATAAGAATTAAAGTGACAAACGAATAACCCAAGTAGACACGAATATTTCCGGTCTGAATCCGGCCGACCCGTTTGGCCAGCTGATTAACGCCATGCGTGATGGGCTGGTAAAGCCTTGGCCAGCTGTGATCTTGAACCTGCAAATGATAGTGGACCGCTTTGACATCCATATCCATCGCACCCTGCATTTCTTTATCAATACACTCATCTATCAGCCAGACCCTGGCGAAAATTCGCCTGAACGGCATGGTAAAAGCGCTGCAGCTATATTGCATGCGGGGTGTTAAGCCCCCAAATCCGCAATCCCAGGCAGACGCTCGACGCATGGTTTTAGTTTCCAGATTCCGGCGCAGATACCAAAAGCTGATGCCTCCGGCAATCAATACGCCCACCAAGACCATGGGTGGGGAATAGGAAACCTTATTCGCAGAAACCGGCGCCAGCCACAACCAGCTCAATGCGGCATCGTTGGGCAGAGATTGGCCTAGCAACTGCTTGGCAACGCCATTCAATAAATTGATGATGATGTTGGGGAATATGCCAAAAAAGAAACACAAACCGGCTAACAATGCAGGGCCGTATAGCATCGATTTGTCTTTGACTTCCTGAGCTTTTTCGCTGTTGCGCGACCGCGGCAAACCCAGAAAAATCATGCCAAACACCTTGACAAAACAGGCGGCCGCCAAGGCCGCAGTCAAGGCCAACGCAGCCGCTGAAACGGGAATGAGGCTGCGCAGCACCCCGTTATCCAGTACATCGACCTGTAAAGCGGTCTGGAAAGCCAGCCATTCCGAGACAAAGCCATTGAATAAAGGTAATGAAGAAATGCTCATGCAACCCACTAAAAACAAAAAACTGGTTTGCGGCATACGCTGAATCAGTCCACCCATCGTGTCGATATTCAAATCATGGGTTTGATGCTGCAATATCCCCGCACCTAAAAACAGCAGGTTCTTGAATAAGGAATGATTGAAGGCATGAAACAGCGCAGCGAGAAAACCCAGTGCTGCAAGCTGAGGATGACCATTAGCCATGAATATCATAGCCAAACCCAGGACCATGAAAATAATGCCGATATTTTCGATGGAACTGTAAGCCAACAGTCTTTTCAAATTGGGCTGCATCATCGCATATAAAATGCCACCCACTGCCGACACCGTGCCCAGCACTAAAAGCACGACACCCCACTGCCATTGCAACTCACCCAACAAATCGAAACAAAACCGGATCAGCCCATAAACAGCCACCTTGAGCATCACGCCACTCATCAATGCGGAAATATGCGAAGGTGCTGCAGGGTGCGCTTCCGGCAACCAGACATGCACCGGCACTATGCCTGCTTTCATACCAAACCCGAATAAAGCCAACACAAAAGCGATACTGGCCCAGGTTGTCGATACAGTGGTCTGGCGTAATGCGTCAAAAGTTAACCCATCACTGAAACTGGCCAAAACGCCAAAACTCAGGATGATGGCTAAGGCACCGACTTGTGCCATGACTAAATAGATGAATGCAGCTCGGCGATTTGCCGAATGTTCATGCTGAAATGCGACCAGAAAATAACTGGCAACCGACATTAATTCCCAGGCGATCATAAAAAAGAAGGCATCGTCCGCCAGCAGTACCAGATACATTCCACCCACGAACAATCCGGTAAACAAGCCAAGCACCGCAAAAGGATGTTGGCTTTCCTGGTAGAAGGCAACATAGGCCGGACCATATAAACTGACGGCAATGACCCCGATGCCGATGATCAAAAAGAAAAAACCCGACAAACCGTCAAAGCGAACATGCCACGGCAACCACGGCAGGCCCAGACCGATTTGATCCGTTAAATTGTCTTGACCCATCATGACGGAGAGGCCGGCAAGCACGGCAAAAACGCCGGACAAGCCAAGCAGCACAAACACCGCTTGCCTGTGCAAAGAGGCGTAACGACTTTCCTCAAGGATTCGATCTAGCAATTTTCGGCAGCGTGGAAAATGGGCGTCCACAGTTAAAAAACGCTGACTCAAGGTCAGTAGCATCGCACACTGATTGGACATCAGCGCTAACAAGCCGGAAGCAAAACTGAGTAATACGGCGTTATAGGCAAGTATCATGGTCATCATGGTTTTGGGCTCTGCGGCGATTTGCGAAAATCAACATCAAGCACACTGCTTGCGCTGAACGACAACGAAATAGCATCTGTTTTCCAGAATGGACCTAACTGCTGATCGTTCAACATAACTAGGCCGCTTGTCGAAGTGGACGCTTGCACTACCGGATTACTCATCGATTCCCCTCAGAACGTTAGCAGTTAGGCTGTCAATATGTCCCATAAAGCATTCGCTTACTGGAAATTTTAAACTGAATGACACTTCCGGTTGTTTTTACTATTAAAATAGTATTATGTCTACCTTATTATTATTTAAATAGTAATCTAACGCTTTTACTCCTACTGAAAAATCGGTCGAATTGGTTAAAGGTGCAAGCCATGCCTGTCAAAGAAGCCGTCCGCGCAAGGCTTGACGACTGCTTCTACGCCGCCGACATTCTCACCAATTGACGCCATGGGCTTGAATGTTGGGTTGGCTATCGCCAACCGCAACCTACTCGGTGCATCAGCTTTTCATTCCCAACAGATCACTGGGCAATTATTAAGCTGGTTTTAAAAGTCGATTAACTATTTTAATGGTAATTCGGGATTATTTCTTAACTCAAGGAAGACCCTGATTTTGCTTTGGCGATCGGGGGATATATTTTAGGTCCGTCAACGGTAAAAACGGCTTTCGCCAATAAAACAGCGATTTCGCGTCATTACATCACCTGATTATAAAGATCAATCAGCTTAGTCAAAATCGTCATCTCGGCAGGGATTGCCGAGATCCAGAGCCATGGATGGCGAGCGCCGAACACATCCTTGTGGCCTGGATTCCGGCAATCCCCCGGCATTCCCTGACCGGGGCAGGCTCTGCCGGAAAGACATTGTTGCTGAAGCATCTTTATAATCAAGTTACATCAAGCCCAAAATCCGATAATCCCCTTGGGTGTTCAATATGATCGTAATGGGCGATTGCGATTTATTCTCCCAATACCAGCCATGTGGTCCTTCAAATTCAGCTGTTAATGTTCCGGCAGATTGATTTTCAGTACTGATCTTAAAGCTTTTGAAGTAACCGGATTTATCCCCTTTTGGTTCGCCATGAAGATCGAAATAGACATGAGCGCCCTCTGTTTTCCAGGCATAATCCAATTTAGCGCCTTTCAGCAGATGAAACTTATATTCCAAGCCACTGTGACCGGGAACCACCAGTGTGACCGAATCGGACCATTCGGCCAACTGGTCTTTGCAGGAAGCCACCACAGGACGGCCCTTGGAAGAGCCGGACAATGCGCTTAAGCCCATCATTTTCCCGAATCCGGTTGGATCAATGCCATATTCTGCCGGCAAGACTGCGGTTATTAAAACAATGAATGCCAACAGCATCGCAAGCGTGCTGGCTAAAACAAGCGACTTCACTGATTGAGTCGGAGGATAAGTCTCCTTCATAAATTTAGCCATTGGTTAGAAACCCTGTCATTTGGTAACCGAACAAAACAAGTCCGCCTGTCATTAATAAGGTATTGGTTGCAGTCGAAAACGAATAAAAACTTTCATGTCTGCGCCAAAAATTGAGTGCAATCAAAATAAAAAGTAGAGCGATAAACTGGCCTAACTCCACTCCGACGTTGAAAGCTAATAAGTTTGTCCATAAATCCAGTTGCGGCAAGTCAAAGTCCTGTAATTTAGTCGCTAAACCAAAACCATGAAATAAGCCAAAAATCAGCACCGCAATTTTGGTGTTCGGTTGTCTACCGAACAAACACCGAAAGCCACCCAGATTATCAAAACCTTTGTAGACAACCGAAAGTCCTATGATGGCATCGATTATAAATGGATTAACCTCGATATGGTTTAACACACCCCATAGTAGCGTCACGCTATGCCCCAAGGTAAACAAACTGACATAAATCAATACATCTCGGGTGCGAAACAAAAAGAAAATCACGCCAACCAGAAAAAGGAGGTGATCGTAACCGGTTACCATATGCTTGGCGCCGATATAAAGAAAAGGTCCTATCGCTGTTCCTTGATTAGCCAATAAAAAGCGCTCTGTATTGACGTCAACGCCATGAGCCAGAACACCAAAACTCAGCAAAAGAAACAGGCATGGCAAACCAATATGGAGTGCGGGTTTCATCGTTAAAAAATCCTGTTTTAAGTGATTGGAATAAGATTGTCGCGCTATGGGCAGATTGATGCCATTACGCACTACGAATCACATAG
Organism: Methylomicrobium sp.; assembly: GCA_018333785.1. Lineage (GTDB taxonomy): Bacteria > Pseudomonadota > Gammaproteobacteria > Methylococcales > Methylomonadaceae > Methylicorpusculum. The sequence goes on from JAGXSU010000201.1 coordinate 18,442, forward strand.
AGCCAAAAGCCACTGTTCGCGTTAGAAATTTAATGGACATCAACGCCGTCAATCCGTGCCGGGGCGACGCCCACTTTTAACTTAAACAGTGCCTTGTAAAGCGACCCTATCAATAGCAGCTTGCCGTTGTGACTGTTCAATCAGGCCCAGCATAGCAAATTTAGGATTGCCAGGTCATGCGTATGACGATAATAATGCTCCCAAAAGTGCTGTGTCGGATTTTATTTTTAGTACATTGTGCGATTCAGAATACAAAGAGATGTTAAGGCCCAACGGTCGGAGAGCTTACTTATGACCAACCCGCTTAAACCCCCTCCCAACACAATTTTCAACCGCTTTATCAACACATCCCTGGATGAACTGTTGGCGGAACACCGTGCTGTCAATGCGGAAGACCTTATATTAGGTTTGTTTCAACGTTGCGCGGTCGAGGTACCGGCGTATCGCCAATTTCTTGCCTCGCGGCAAATCAATCCGGCAGACATAACGACCTATCTGAAATTCCTCGACCTGCCGCTTATGAGTAAAAGCAATTACATGCAGACCTACCCATTACCGGATCGCTGCTTCGGGGGCAGTCTAATGGGTGCTGATCGGGTGGCCGTTTCTTCCGGCTCTACCGGCAGTCCGACGTTTTGGCCTCGCTCTGCAACCTATGAACTGGATGTGGCGCTGCGGTTCGAGCAGGTATTTCACGACAGTTTTCGCGCTCACGAACGCAGCACTTTGGCGATCGTTTGTTTTGCGTTGGGCAACTGGGTCGGAGGCTTGTTTACGACATCCTGCTGCTGGCATTTGGCGCAGAAGGGTTATCCGCTGATGGTGGCGACACCAGGCAATAATAAGTCCGAGATTTTTCGGGTGGTCCGCGAATTGGCGCCGCATTTTGATCAGACCGTGCTGTTGGGTTATCCGCCATTTGTCAAAGACGTGATCGACGCGGGTATCGCAGAGAACATTGACTGGCACAATTTCCACGTCAAACTGGTCTTTGCCGGCGAAGTGTTCAGTGAAGAATGGCGAGAGTTGATCGGCCAGCGCACCGGTTCGACAGCACCGTGTTTTGATTCAGCTTCGCTGTATGGCACTGCCGATGGCGGCGTGCTCGGCAACGAAACGCCGCTGAGTATCTCCATTCGCCGCTGGTTAGCAAGGCATCCGGATGCCGCACGACAACTTTTCGGTGAATCGCGTTTGCCGACGTTGGTACAGTATGATCCGGTCAGCCGATTTTTCGAAACACAAGAAGGCACTTTGGTCGTGTCCGGCGAAAACAGCGTACCGTTGATGCGTTATCACATTGCTGACAAAGGCGGCTTAATCCGTTTCGACGAGATGCGGGCATTTCTTGAATCACAAGGTTTAGAGGCATTGAGCCAATTAGATCTGCCCAACGATTTTCAGCCGCGAGAATTGCCTTTTGTCTATGTCTTCGGCCGAGCTGACTTCACCGTGTCTTACTACGGCGCCAATATTTATCCTGAAAACGTAAGCGTTGGCCTGGAGCAACCTGACATTATGTGCTGGGTCACCGGTAAATTCGTTTTGGAAATACGGGAAACCGGCGATGGCGATAAGACCCTGCATATTGCCGTGGAACTGTTACCCGGTATAGCAACAAACGAAACCATGGTACCGATAATAGCCGAGTCCATTCGCAAGGAGCTGTTACGTCTGAATAGCGAATTTGCTCATTACCTTCCTGTTGAACGCCAGATGCCTCAGGTTACGCTGCATGCTTTTGCTGACGCTGAGTATTTTCCAGCCGGCGTAAAACACCGCTATACCCGAAAATAGCAATCCACCTTGGCGAGGGAACGCATGCGGCAAAAAGCGCTTTATTTGAAGGAGCCCGCCTGTGCGTTTCCTGAGTCATTGGCGCTGCAGAAGCTTTAGCACCTTCATAAGGTACTGATCGATACCAGCAAAAAGCGCTACGCCCACTTCGTTATTACGAAAATGGACTCCTGTGATATTCACAAAAGTTATGATAAAGTTCATGCCGTCATGCAACTGATTAAATATATTTAAAATTTAGGCAGTTGCAGACCTAATAATAATAAATACAATGAGGTTGACTTTAGATGAAATTATTAAAAAGCGCTGTCGTAACTACTGCATTGGCACTTTCATTTGGATCGTTTTCAGCTACAGCTGAAGTCTGTTTGGGCATGGCGTGTATGTATAACAGAATGACTCCGATTGAAGGCATTGACGCAACTTTGGGTCAAATTGCTGAAGCATTGAAAGCTGTTGAGCTAAGAAAAAGCAGCGGTGCAACAGACAGTGGTAAAGCTGGCGAGGATCCCATTATAGTGAACATCAAAGATGCCTTAAAGTTGAGTAAGGAAATCAATGCTAATGATAAACTTGACCGCAATCGTAACCGCGCTAATGGCTATTTGAAACAAGCCCGAGGCGCTGTAAAAGGCGGTGATTTGGCTAAAGCAACAGAAAACCTGAAAGAAGCCGAAAAACGTTTTGCAGAACTTAAAACGATGATCGACTTAACTCAAGCCGATAGAGTATCGCAACAGACAAACCTGCTAAACCGTATTATGGACACGCCGGATGAAGCATCCGGTGCTCGTTGATATACCAATGTAAACTTCGCACCCATGAAACCACTACTGTTGGTTTTAAAGAGCACAAACAAATAACAAGCTTCATTTCGTGGCACAGTCAGTAAAGGTAAAGGTTTCGCTCATCGCTTAATCGCCCTTGATTGACTGTTTCATTTTTTCATTTCCAATGATCGTTGATGTCATCGCCTTCAATAAAACGAGCCCTAATCAACAAAATCCCCTCCAATTAAAACATCCGGTTGTTTAATAGTCTAAAAACAACTCTACCTGGTTCGACAAGCTTTTCCCCCAACGCAGCCAAAAAACTCTCAACGAACGTTTTGTTGCAACTACCTGTTAGTACTGAATGGACTGACTACCAAGCTATATTTCAAAAACCAAACTCCCACTTTTGATGCCTCCTTGAGCCTCTAATCCACAAGATTTTTAAGATATTTTTGCTCAATTTCATGTGTTATTATGTATTTTTTACTGATATTTACATAATCAGTCCAATTAACGTATAAAAAGCACTTATGCACATAAGGAATTTTCTGATCGGCATTGACGATACCGATAATCTGGAAAGCCGAGGCACCGGTTTTCGGGTCCGGCAATTAGGTAAACTGCTGGCTGAAAACAGCATTGCCCAAGTGTTTGGAATAACGCGTCATCAATTATTCGTCAGCCCTTTGATTCCTTACACCTCGCATAACAGCTCAGCCTGTATGGCCGTCGCAATTGATCCCTCGGAACTGGAAAAATTGACACAATTTTGCAGTGATTATCTTCGACAGGAATCAGCAGATGGCTCTGATGCCGGTTTATGCATTGCTTCAGCCGAACAGGTGGATAGTGATGTTCAACAATTCGGTCGCCGCGCAAAATCGGAAGTCTTTACCCAAAAGGACAGCCGGGAGTTGGCCCGCCGGAAAGGGTTTTATTTAGAAGGCTTGACCGGTGATGAAGGCGGCGTGATAGGCGCTCTGGCAGCAGTAGGCTTGCGCGCGGAAGGTAACGACGGCCGTTATATTGGCCTTCGCGGCGTTCGGGAACTGGAAGTTAAAGACTACACCGTGGGTCAGCTAAAAGCGATGACCGATATTGATCAGATAAAAACAACTGATGGTTTTGAAGTGACCGGACTGGATCATACCGTGTCGATTACCGAATGGGCGCGTCCGGTCCTGTTAAACGGTAACGCAGTATTATTAGTGGAGAAAGCAAATGACGATACAAACGATCAGTGGCGGGTTGTCCCAAAAACTGTCATTAAAACCTATTGAACTTAGCTCTGGACTTCGTGCCAGGGAAATCTTCTGGTTATTATTGGCAGGCGTCATCGTCACGGTATTGCATGAGATGTTTCGCTGGCCTATCAAAATGCCCGGACGCCATGGTCTTGAATGGATGGCCATCTTGATATTTTTTCGTGCCGGTTCAACTTATGTTTGGGCGGCAAGTGTTGTTGCCTTGGGAGCAGCAAGCACTTCTCTTGTATCGATAGCCAGTGTCAGTGAACCTTCGGCAGCCTGGTCTTATTTGCTTGCGGGCATGATCGTTGATGCCTTGTTTATTGCAGGAAAACAGTGGCGCCAATCAGTTTTTTATCTGGCCATCGCTGCCGGACTTGCTCATTCGCTGAGGCCTTTGTTTAATTTAGTCGAAGCAAATGTTTTTGGATTAGCTCACCATTCATTGAATACGGGACTGGCCTACCCCATGCTCACGCATTTACTCTTTGGCTTTATCGGCGGATTGACGGGTGCAATGTTGGCTCTTTTGAATAAACGCCGGTGAGTTTGCGTTTCACAACATAAACGCGGCCTGAATTTTCTGCTCAATTCCAATGGCGATGCAAGCATCGCCTCCTCCTTTTTGACCTTTTTACGATTATCATGAACCTTAAGAGATTGAGATTAAAGCCTCAACCGCCTGCTTATTCGATACCCCAAACGCTGAAGGCCGGCTTCACTTTCCTGCTTTTATGCCAGTCGGCATGGGCCGATAAGCAAGCCACTGACGAAATCTATCAACTCGGCGAAATCGTAGTAAAAGGAGAGCAACCGGGAGTGGAGGCGATAGCCACCACTTATGAGCTTGACGCCAAGGATATTGAGCGAAAAGCCGCCAGAACCTTTGATGAAGCCATAGAATTGTTACCCGGCGTCAATGTCCGCACTGGCGCAGATGGGACGCCGCGTATCGATGTCCGGGGGTTTAGAACACGTCATGTCAAATTACTGTTGAATGGTGTCCCTTTTAATTCAACTTTTGACGGGCAATTCGATCCAACGATGATCCCAACCGAATCCATTGCTAAAATCAAAATGACATCCGGTGCCAGTTCGGAACTGTATGGCGAAGGTGCCGCCGCCGCTGTAATTAATATCATCACCAAAAAAGGCGCATCCGGCTACCATGCCAATGCGGCAGGCGAAGTCGGCGACAGAGGACATCAACGTACCTGGGGTAGTGCTTCTGCAGGATTTGATAGCGCCGACTTTATGGTGAGTCTAAGTCATCAAGACAGGGAGGGCTTTCCACTTTCCGATGACTTTAACCCGACTTCAGAGGAAAATGGCGGCGTCCGTAACAACAGTGACCGGCGCCGCACCAATGTTTATGCCAATGCCGGATTTCGACCGAATGATGACTGGAGCCTGGGCCTGACGTTTAATCACTCACAAGGCACACATGGCGTACCGTCCAGTGTAATCAATGACTCGACGGATAGTTTTGCAAGCCGTCCCCGATATGAACGTATCAACGATGAAGCCATCTATGCGTCTCAATTTACCGTCGCCTACGATCCCGAAGGTCCCTGGTCTTCTAAAAACTGGGCCTATCTTAATGTGACTGACGAAGAAGCCAATCGTTATGACGATGCATCACTTTCATCAATGAATAGCAATCGTGTTAATGGCACTTTTGACTTAAGCAGTTCCACGCAAATTGCCGGAGGGCATACTCAAACCAGCTATGATCATGCCTGGGGCGGTCAATTGACGCTGATGGGCGATGCTCGGGAAGAACGCTGGAGCCAAGACGGTTTGATTCGCAACATCCCCCACACCACTGTTGTTGGCGGTGGTGGCGGTGGCGGTGGTGGTGGCGGCGGCGGTGGCGGCGGTGGTGGTGGCTCCACAACCACCACCTATAATTTACGTAACGTCGATGAAAGCCGTAATTTAGGCGTGGTCTCAACTGCCGCAGAATTGACTTTGTCACCCCTAAAAAATCTTGGCATCGCTTTGGGTTATGGTCATCACTGGCTGATTCGCGACGACGACAGCGGCGCCGATGACAGTTCGTTTATTGCGGGCGCGCATTATGACTTACCGACTGATACGCGTTTGCGTGCGTCTGCGTCTCGAAAAATAAGGATACCTTCAATTCGGCAATTGTACGAAACCAGCTCCGGCGATCCGAATTTAAAGTTTGAGCAATCCTACAATTATGAAGCGGGTATGACTCAGCAACTACCCGGTAACAGTGAGATCGGTGTAACCGGATTTCTGAATGATGTATCCAACTATATCGAGCAAGACAACAATAACCGTTTTCGTAATTTTGCCAAATACGAATTTCAAGGCGTTGAAATCATGGGTCAGACTTATGCCGTATCTGACCTGATGCTACGCACCAGTTATACTTTTTTACATAGCCGCGATCGTTCCGATAGCGAAGGCCGCGATGAATTGCAGTATCGGCCCAAACATAAACTGGCATTTGAAGCGGATTATCAGTTCGGTTACGGGTTGTCAGGCTATTTGAATGTCATGCATGTGGCGGATGAATATTACTATTCCCGCAACCAGCCCCTGCAAAAAGCTAGACTGGAGGAATATACCTTGCTGAACATGAAGCTGAATTACAGTCTGTTTAACAATAAAGCCATCATCTATGTAGGCGCAGATAATATTCTGGATGCGAATTATCAAGAGTCGGTAGCTTTGCCTCAGGCAGGACGTTTTGTTTACACAGGCGCTAAATTGAGTTTTTAACGGGCAACTACTCGCCCCATTGAAATTGGCATTTCCAACCCATGCTATACGAACAGCAATAGGCGATATCAATGGAGTCATTGATATCGCCTAGCCTTGGCTATTTGCAATCACAGGCTCCATTAAAATAGTAGACAACCGTCTGACTCCGGGACCGGCAAAATCGGGATTTGCCAAAATCAGATAGAGCGGCACCTCGTGCGTAGGGCCTTCTTTCAAGGGTAACGGCTTTAGAATTCCGGTTCGCAGCTCCTCGCGAATATGCTCTTCAGGTAGCCAGGCAAAGCCAAAGCCTGAACAGACCGCCTGAATCGATGTAGCCACCTGGCTCACTATCCAGCGCTGATCAACCTCGACCGATACAGCGCGCTGATCCCGCTTGGCACCTGAATCACGGATCACCACATGCCGATGTGCCCGCAAATCACGGTAACTCAACTCTCGACCGTAATGATGAAGCGGGTGATCGTTATGGGCCACAGCCAGCAAGCGAATTCGCATCAACACATTTCCCAAAAAACCGGGGGGAAGTTGGGGCGAAATTGCCAAATCCACATTGCCGCTGAGCAGCGCATCCGAGGTTCCGCCTAATACCGACTCAATCAATTCAACGCGCGTACCCGGACTTTCAAGGCCAAAGCGATGAAGACAGGCCAATAGCCGGTCAGAAGGAAACAATATTTCAGCGGCAATAGTGATAACCGCTTCCCATCCTGCCGAAAGCCTATGCGCAGCTCGCTCCAGATCACCGGCTTCATTGACCAGCGCCTGAGCGCGCCGGTAGAGCATTTGCCCCGTTGGGGTAAGGATGGCCTTACGTCCCTGAACCTCGAAGGCTTTAATGTTCAGTAAGGATTCTATTTTTTGTACGGCATAGCTGACGGCCGATTGGCTTTTACACAGTTTTTCAGCAGCCTGAGCGTAACCACCCGCGTCCACAACTTCAATCAACGCTCGCCATTGTTCCAGGCTAATATGAGGGCTCATTTCGATCTATCTAATGAATTGATGAATATGGCCTAATTATTATGCTTTTTTATCGTTTTCATAAAGCGTTAAATAGTACCAACGTTCACTGACAGAGAAAATAAGCATGGCAACTCTCTTACAAATCAATTCAAGTATATTCTCATCGGGTGGCCACTCCAGCCAACTGGCCAATGACTTTGTTTCCACCTGGCTTACACTCAATCCCGATACGCAAGTCAAGGTTCGTGATCTAGCCACGGAACCGTTACCGCATTTGGATGCCCAACGGGTTTCTGCCTTTTTCGCATCGCCCGGAGACAGAACACCTGAACAAAAGCGCTTTGTTATCGAGTCAGACACACTGATCAACGAAATTAAGCAATCGAATGTCATTGTCATCGGTTTACCCATGTATAACTTTGGTATTCCCTCGACGCTGAAAGCCTACTTTGACCAGATCGCCCGCGCAGGGTTGACTTTTCGTTATACCGAAAACGGTCCTGAAGGCTTGCTTACAGATAAAAAAGTCTTCGTTTTTGCGACCAGGGGAGGAAAGTATGCAGGTACGCCTTTGGACAGCCAAACCACGTATGTCCGTGATTTTCTCAATTTCCTGGGAATTTCCGAGATTGAATTTATCTATGCGGAAGGGCTTAACATGGGTGAAGAAATGAAGGATAAGGCACTTGCCACGGCCCATCAACGGCTGGCAGAACTGGTCGCCTAAGTTGCTGATCAATGACTATTTTTTTTATTCAGACCCCCCAAACTTGGAGCTTCAAGAGGAATAAGACATGAGCACGCGCACACTTCAACAAATCATTCCATCCATCACCACTTCCGATGGCGGCGGCGTCAAGCTGCGTCGCAGCCTCGGACAAAATCAGACACTGCGGGTAGACCCTTTTTTGATGTTAGATGAGTTTTCTTCAACGGATGCCGATGATTATATCGCCGGTTTTCCGGACCATCCGCATCGTGGCTTCGAGACGGTCACCTATATGCTGGACGGACATATGCTGCATCAGGATCATCTCGGCAATCAGGGCGACTTGAAAAGCGGCGGCGCACAATGGATGACAGCAGGACGCGGTATTATTCATTCTGAAATGCCACAGCAGGAAAGTGGCCGTATGCGCGGCTTTCAGCTTTGGATCAACCTGCCTGCAAAAGAGAAAATGAAACCCGCCAGTTATCAGGATGTCCAGCCAGAGGAAATTCCAATAGTAAATTTACCGGACGGTGGTCAAGTTAAAATTATTGCAGGCATTGCAGAAATTGATGGGCAAACCATTGCCGGACCGATTCAAGGGATAAGTACCGGGGTCTTGTTTCTGGATGTTCACCTTCCTGTAGGCGGGCGCTTTGATCATACGGTTGACGCAATGCATAACGCCTTTGTTTATCCTTATGAGGGACAAGTAGAGATGGGACCAATCGGAAACAGGCGTAGTCTGGCATCTCAAACTGCCGGCGTACTCTCTCCCGGCGATCGCATCGAAATCCAGGCAGTAGACCAAGCCGCTGCATTTTTGCTGCTGGCTGGCCGTCCGTTAGGTGAGCCTATCGTTCAGTACGGGCCATTTGTGATGAACACGCGCGAAGAGATCGAGCAGGCAATGACCGATTATAGAAACGGGCAGCTGGTATAAGCGGAACGAATCGCAGCTTTTGGGATTGATCTTGGCTCTGCAGAAATTATAACGTCCCGTCATCAAAACCAGCCAACGATCATTATCTTGCCGCCATCAGCCGGGCATTTTTTGTAAAAATACCTTCAACCTTTCTGCAGTATTTATAAATTCATCCAACATTTCCGTATTGTATTGCCTGAATTCTTTAGCAGGCAAGGTAGTAACTGATAAATTCCCTTTGCTATCTTTTTCAATCCAGCCCCGTCGTATCAACCCTTTAATTTTCCGGCGAACCGTTTCCCGGGGTATACCGGTAGATGCGCTGATGGACAGCGCATTAGTAGGTCTGATCAAATTTCCTAATTCAGGCACGTCAGAATAACGGCTTAATTTTTTTGCCGAAGCGACAAGTTGTTCGAGTTCGTCCGTTGACCACTGTTTCTGAGAAATAATTTTCTTGAGATTGAAATGAGCGATTTCTCCCAGTATCAGCGCACATTCTAAATCACCATCGAAATGTACTCTGATGTTTCTCAAGTGCCACAGGATAAATTCATTGATGAAAAAAACGGGTAAGGATGAATAAAGTGAATCATCTTCTAAGTTTCGTTGCAAAGTATCTCTCCTTAACAGTGTCATAGGGCCTTGGTAAATCCATAGATTAAAGTATATCCATCGTAGATCGAAATTCGGCACCGGGATGCCCGTCAAAGGACGCCGTAAAACCATCCAGATAGGCTCTTATGCCGAACAACCCGCTGCCTCCTTAGCCACTGCCGAAATTTGAAGTGCGAAAGTTATAAAACCAGTCAAAAGCCCATTTTGGGTAACTGACATTTATCCTGCTACTGTTTTATATGTCAGAATAATTTTAGAGGTCACTCGCCAACTTAAGCAGTTACCCTGCTTTTAATCCATGCATTTTTTCGAATCCAAAGAAGGCCACTGATGAAATACGCATTTAAACTCCTGATAATACTGACAACGATACTTGCCACTCCTGTATTTGCGGATATCACCGATGGCTGGGAGCGTTTGGGCAAAGAAAAAGTGAATTCGCGACTGGAGAGGGATGAAATTCGCATAGCCAGTAAAGGGTTCATCAAGCAGATAGTCGTCGAAGTACGTGGAGCTGCCGTCTTTTTTGAGTCGGTCAATGTTCATCTGGGCAATGGAGAAGTGATGGACTTCCCTATTCGCAGCATCGTCAAGGCCGGTGAACGTTCACGCGTTTTTGATCTACCCGGCAAGGCTAGAATCATCAAAAAGGTGGTTTTCATTCATCAAAAAGTGAAAGACTCAAACAAAGCGGAAATAGTGCTTTGGGGGCGAAAATGATCTCTCGGTTAATGAGAAGTTTCTGAGTCACTGATTGATAAGGGTGCAGAGGCCGCCCAATTTCAGACCGGCTCAAACCAACCAAGTTTTTAACCACCATTTCAAATAACTTCCGATATTTCCATACCGATGGCTTTGCGGCGACAACACCCTATAAGGGCCAGTACGCAGCTTCCAAATAACCAACCAACTGCAGGCAAAGGAACAGGCGCTGCATAACTATAACCGCTGTCGGTATTCAATTGATAATCAGTGTCCAATACTTTCAACCAGATATTGGCGGTATGGCTGTAATCCGCCATGCTGCTGGGATGAACGAAGTCAGCTGCTGCTTGAACAAGAATTCCGGCGGACAAGGTCATTTGGGTGTTGACGGGTAACTTGACGGTCATACTGCCGTCACATGAACCACTTACGGGCCATGCGCAGTAAAAACTGGCAGGTGATAGGGTGGTCTGATTGAATTCAATATATTTGTTATTATTGATCCACAATCCGCTACTGACCTGGGTATTACCGATTGTTCCGCCCCCTATGTTCAACGTCAGCAGCACATCGACAAGCTTATTGCTGGCAGCAGGCCCTTCTATCCGGAATGGATCGGTAAATCCAGCGTCAGCCATTGCTGAAACCCCAAAGTTACCGGTCGTCCAACCAGCCCCTGCATAGGTTTTCACCACGCCTGCGCCCGCACTGGCAGTGCCAAGCGCCTGGACTCGGTAGTTATATCCACCAAAAGGATTGATCTGTTGATAGATAATCGAGGCCGAGGCGGCCGAATCCTTATCTGTATTGGCATCTTTGTGGCGGTCAAACCACGGACTCAAAGGGTTTGATAGGAATGAATTGCTATTGCCAATAGTGGCCTGCGCCTCGGCATAAGTCGTGTAATATGCATTAGCCATCGAAGAATATCCCAGCACAAGGCAACCGCAGAATATCAAAAAATGTTTCATAATTTCCTCCTAAAAATGCGTATAAAATTGAGGCATGAGCCGGGATTCCCAACATTGCATCCATAAGCGTTAAAAACAGGGGTAAATAGCTTCATTTCGAGTGCCTCCTAAAATGGTTTTTAATCTCTACCGCGACGACTGGATCAAATTCGCTTCGGCAGGCCGATTCGATGAATCCATTCAGATGAGTCTTTACCGGCATCCGCATCAATGCCAGTATAAAACCTTAAAAAAACCAATTCAATACCATTATGAGCAATTTGATACTGAGCGGTCGCAGTGTATTAACTAACAACCCAGTGAACATGATATGAAAACACTTATTTTAGGCAGCTACGTCAACGCTAACTGTTTGAAAGTCTCACAACTTCCCCAAACAGGTGAATCGCTACTCGCCAATGATTTTTGGTCAGAACATGGTGGCAAAGGGCTTAACGTAGGCGTGGCTTTGCATCGGTTGATGGGAAAGGTCGAACTGCTGCTGCCCATCGGTCAGGACCAGAGCGGCGATGCGGTGATATCGCTACTGGAAAAAGAGACTCTAAACACGCGTCATGTAGTTAGAACCTCCGAGCAATCGGGGTTTGGCGTAGGCTTCGTAGCAAATAATGGAGATAACTTTCTGGCTGTTTATCCGGGCGCCAACGCACATTTGGACGAAGCACACGTCAATAAAGCACTGGAATTAATCGATGAACTGAGCATACTTTATGCCCAACTGGAAATCCCCCAAATCACAGTAGTGGCCGCATTTAAAAAGGCGCGTACCAGAAAGATCACTACAGTTTTAAACCCTTCGCCAATACAGAATTTACACCCCGATTTGATTAACCTGAGTGATATTTTGATTATCAATGAAAACGAAGCTATGCATCTGTTCGGGTGTACCCATACAGAATCCCGCTTGAATTTAAGTGACTGGCTTAGGAATCTGCCAAAATGGGCAAACACTCTGCAATGGCAAAACAGCTTATTGATTGTGACCTTGGCCGAACGCGGTTGTGTCGCCTTGAAGCAGAGTTCGATACATCACCAAAGTGCCTGGCCGATTATCGAACAAGATGCTACCGGTGCAGGCGATGCCTTCAACGCAGGTGTACTGTATGGCTTGAATCATAAGTTACCCATAGCTGATTTACTGAGCTTTGCCTGTGCATGCGGGTCTTTGGTTGCGTCGGAATCCGGAGTTTTACTGAATTTACCCGACCTGGCAACCGTTGAGTCTTTCATGTTGACGCGAGACAGACCCGTCATAACCACTATTGATTTGGCCGCATCTTGAGCTGGATGCGATAAGTATAAGCATCGCCCCGAAAGGTACCCTCCACATACTCGATCATTAGACCGTTATCGGTGTAAGTCTTGCGCTTGAGCAATAAGCAAGGGCCGGGATGCTCGAAACTAAACACATGTGTTTCCTCATCGTTACTGATGACCGCCTCAATGGTTTGTTCGGCTCTGACTAAATTCAGCGAGCATTCTTGCTCTAAAAATTGATATGCCGAGCCATTTCCCTCCCAAACGGCAAAAGCAGGTGCCGGTGTCAAGTCATACCAAGCCACCTCTCTGGACATAGGATTGCCATCACCCAGGCGTAAACGGACAATTCGCAAGAAACGATTGGAGGCTGGCCGATTAAAGATGGAGGAGATAGTGCGATCTTCGACAATGCCTTTATCGAGAATCAGGGTTGAAGGCACAATCCCCAACTCGTGCATTTCATCGGTGAAACCTTTTAAACGCCCCATTTCGGGGGCAATTCGGGTTAGCGGCGCTTTTACAGTTGTGCCGGATCGACCATTGGTATCAATATGGTCTCTAGCTTTTAACTCCTCGTAACAGCGACGAACAGTCGTTCGACTCAAATCAAGGGCTTCTGCAAGGGCACGCTCGGAGGGAAGACTGTAGCCATCGGCAATTTCTCCTGACTCGATCAATTGCACAATCCGGCGGAGTAATTGTTTATAGACAGGTTCTGAAACACCGCCATCCGGCCGAATCTTTTCTATAAAAGCAATGCTGTCGTTAGCTGCCGTTGCAGGTGATTTAATGTGTTGTTTTACATTCATAAAACTAAAAAATAGTATGGTTTCAGCGTAAGTCAAAAACTAAACAACCACCGACTAAAGCGAGGCAGTCCGAGGCCTTGAATACCAAATGCGAGCCTTTGGTGATAGCTCTTTATTATAACTCTAAATTTTTCGATACTCTTTACTGAAAATTTTTCAACACCGTTTGACAAAACCGCATAACTGGCAGCCAAACTAAACCCATGAGGGCAATCATGCAAAAGGCGGCGCCTGCATAAAATGTGAACGATGCCCCGAGTCGGTCCCACAACAGCCCCGCCAGGACGCTTGCAAGCAGCATCGCCAACCCGCTGACCAGGTTGAAAAATCCATACGCAGTGCCGCGCAAATCGGCGGGAGCGGTATCGGCAACCATCGTCGCCAGCAAGCCCTGAGTGATGCCCATGTGAATGCCCCAGAGAGCGACACCTGCCAGCACGACGATCCAGTGATCGTTGATGGCCAATACCAGGTCAGCCGAGATCAGGACGATCAAACCGAGAGCCAGGAGTGTTCTGTGATTCATACGGTCGGAGAGCTTACCGAATGGATACGCCGACAGCGCATAGACTACGTTCATCGCCACCATCACCAGCGGCACCAGAGCAACCGAGACGCCGCCCTGCTGCGCTCGCAAAACCAGGAATGCCTCACTGAATCGTGCCAACGTGAAGACTGCACCGATACTCACCACCCACCAATACGGACCGCCCAGTCGCTTCAAGTTCTCACGCCGGATCGGATTGGTGCGCTTTGTCGTCTGATGTTGTTCCGGTTCGCGCACCCCGAAGAACAACAGCGCAACGGCCATCAAGCCAGGAATGACCGCCACCCAGAACACCGCGCGGAAGTCGTTGGCCCAAAGTAGCATCAAACCGACCGCCAATAAGGGACCCAGAAATGCGCCCACGGTATCGAGGGACTGACGCAGTCCAAACGAGGCACCACGCAGATTCGATGGCGCAATGTCAGCGACCAATGCGTCACGCGGTGCACCGCGTATACCTTTGCCGACCCGATCCAGCAGGCGTGCGGTCAGCACCATGCCGGTCGTGGATGCCACGGCAAAAAGTGGCTTGGTGAGCGCACCCATAGCGTAGCCGAATACGGCCAACCCTTTACGCTTGCCTAAATAATCGCTGAAAGCACCCGAAAATATTTTGACGATCAACGCCGTGGATTCTGCCAGTCCCTCCACCAGGCCAACATCGAAAGCACTGGCCCCGAGCGCCGTGACCATAAACAGCGGCAGCAAGCTATGGATCATTTCCGAGGAAATATCCATCAGCATGCTGACGAAGCCGAGTACCCATATACCCGCTGGTATTTGATGCCTGGGTATTATCGTTAAGTTCACAGTGTTTTCATGTACTCAATAATGGCCATTGCCCCTTCCCTGTCGTCGTTCCAATTCAATTTATAACGCCGCTGTCCAATTGTGATGTCTTTATCGTGTCCGGCATTTGAAAATGCGGGGATGGCCTGAGTGTCATACTGATAGCCTTCTTCTTTTGTAGCTTGCTTGTCAGTGTTGACCTTCCAGGAAAACCCCAAAAGTTGCTGATCATAATCCAGACGGCTTTTCATAAAGAGAACAGGCCTTTCGTTGGGAATCAACAGATGGTAGAGGGTTGGTACAGAACCATTATGCAGATAAGGCGCTTGAGCCCATATGCCCCCCAAAGGTAAAGCGTTATAACCATCATGTTGCGCCGGACTCATCATGGCAAATTCGGCTTTACCGACCAAAGAAACACCTTCAAACTTGGCGCAAGGTTTTATACTGCCTTGGCCCGGCATTTCAATCGTTGTTTCTGGTGAGCAGATGGTTGTAAAAGCAACCCTGGCGCCTTCGGTAATGGCTTCAGTGGCAACACGGGCGCGACCGTTATGAGTCCCTATCTGATAAACTTCACCATTATGGGGTTTGTGACAGACAGCACAATTTTGTTCATACAAATCGCGGCCTTTATCGGCTTTATCCATATCGACGTTAAAGGGATAAACCGGGGCCGGTAAATTTTCCAGCAGTGTTTCAGCAAAGGCCGATACGCGCAGATCAGTTTCGGCACCAAAGCCCATCGTCAGTTCAGCCGCAAGATCTCTGAACATGGGGATTGGAATATTGCCATTCCATTGGCCGCCCCCATCAAGCAACTGGGTGTGATCAGCAGACCAATGAACTTTTCGCTTGTCTTGCTCCCAAACCGGCATAAAATCGGTGATGCTCTGCGTCGGAGGAAGATCGGTTTCAGGATTGACCGTGGGATCCTTGTCGACATCCCGTCTGACCACATAATTAAAAGAGGTACTGATGCCGGTGGCATCGGCCATTCCCCCAAATCCGTCCAGCATTTGTGATTCAAATCCCCGGTAATTCTGGTTCAGTAATGCAGCAAACGCCGAATATTCAAGTTGGGTACGGACTATAAATTTCTTGATAATTCCAGGTGCGTTCTGCTTGAATAAGGCGATTTGCTTTGATTCATATTCGGCATCAAACACTTTGTTGCCAAGTTTGTAATTTTGATAAAAATAATTTTTATCCTCGGCGTGTATCTGATCCAGCGCGGCAATAATCGCCGCGGTTGCCCGATCAATTTTGTTTTGCTCGCCGTCAACGTTGCCGGCAATTTTTTCCACCGTCTTCATCGCTCTGACCCGATATTGCGGCAAATTAAACTGTGCGTTTATGCCGCCATCCAGATAACGAATCCCCTCATCCGTTCTGACTTGGCCAATATGACAGGCTCCACAGGTAAATGATGCGTAGTCAACCGCGCCAGTTGGATCGTCTCGACCCAACCCGCTCCAGCCAACCCCCCGGGCAATCGGATAACCCGGAGCCCGTTGATCTTTAAATAAACCGATTACATCTAGAAAATTCTCATCGCTACCCCATAATTCGGGGACAAGCTTAGGCAAAAGCTTAAGGATGATAAAGGGAACGCCATCGTTAATTCCCATAGGAAAATCCGCGAACCAGCTATAAGCTGCCTGCTCTCGTTTCAAATACGCCTCTAGCTGCAGCTGACGTTGCTGCTGAATGTCTTTCCAACCGGTTTTTTTTACCGGATCGCTGACAACTTCTTCGCTGGGTTTATCATTGGGTGCCTTGTCGTCACAAGCGCTAAGCAAAATTGCCGTTATTAAAGCCACACCGTGTAATTTAGTCATTGTCGTTCCTGTTGATTATTTAACCTTATCCGCATTAAAAATAAAGGGTGATCCAAGGACCACCCTTTAATATGCACCGTCAGTTTTTACAGGGTTTTCATGTACTCAATCAGCTGATAGCGTTCATCATCAGTAAAGTCTCGCCATTGACCCTCTTCGCCAAGGGTTTTGGTAAAGCTGTTACCCGCGTGACCTTTATTACTGTTACCGGGGATGGGCGCACCGTTGTCATCAAGGGTTTTAAATAAGAAATGATTGCCCTCCTGACTGGACTCAAAGCCGACTTTTATGGGGTCGAATTTATTACTGCCAACATAATAAGACGTTTCACGCTCAGTCTCAGGCAGCAAAGTCTGGTATAAATTGGCCATTGAACCATTATGCATGTAAGGCGCAGTCGCCCAGATCCCGTTTAAAGGCCTTGCTTTGTAAGCAATTAAATTAGGGGGCGTTTCGTCAGGAAGATGATAACCCGACAATGCCAGGATTTGCTGCTGGTCCAATGGCGGTTGAAAGGCCGCTAACTGTTTACCGATGATATTCTTGACGGCTGCGGTCAATACCGCGCCTCGGGGTACTTTAGGATCACTGCAGGCTGTTTTATCCTGACAGTCTTCCTTATCTAAAAAGGGTCGCATTTGCCCAGGATCAACATTCAGAGCCGGATTAACAAAATTCATCGCCATCAATGGATCTGTTCCAATTTCGGCCAACCCTGTCATGTGGGTCTGAATGAATTGTTTGCCAACTTTGTTCGGTTGAGTCATCGGGAATTGACCGTTGTCATCGCGAATGCCGTGACAACTGACACAGTTCTTGGCAAATAAAGACTTACCCTTAGCGGCTTTGTCTTGATCGATTGCCGGCAGCGGATCGCCCCATCGCGGTGAATCCAGTTTACTCATCAACTGTTCGAGATGATCCAGATTGACGATTTTGGCAGAGGAATAAAATCGTTCGTCTTCATTATCTGTTTTAAGTATGGTATGAGCGAATACGCCAGCGACTTCTCCGACATTTCGAGCAATATGATTACCCGCCGAACCGTTCCACTGCACCCAATCAAGCTGGGATGCATTCCATAAAAACGGATAACTAACCGGGGCATTGGCCGGTGCGCCATTGCCGGGTATATCCAACAGGCTGGACGTGACACGATTTAGAATGGCGCCGAACGCATCCAGTCGGCCATAACCATACGGCGTTGTCAACCCTCCATAATTGATGTCGATATATTCTTTGAGCCAGACGTTGTAAGCAACTAACTGTGTTTTTAAGGCCTGTTTTTCAATGTCATTATACCCCCCCTCAGGCAGTACTTTTTTAGCGAAACGCGTGAGTTTGGCATCATCATTGATTGTAACCGCCAATGCCTGATACATATTATGCATGAAGGCAGGAAAATCAGACTGTGCAGGGCCGCCATTAATGCGCAGGGTTTTATCGCCGTAATTGATTTCAGACGTATGGCAGGCGGCACAATTCAGGCCCAGCCACACGTTGTAACCCATCTGATTGCCTTGCGTGTCCGATGACAACCGTTTGGCGCTTAATGCTGACGTCAAAAAAGGCTCCTGAATATCATCTTTAACAAAGCCGATAGGCAATCCGTCAGGATTGCGGCCCGGCATCGAAGCTTGAGGGATGTAACCTAGATATGTGATGTTTTTATCGTCTCGGAATAAATCGCTGTTTTCAGCCTGTTCCAACGCTAAAAACCAGGAATAAGGCAGTAAATGCGAGCCTTGGGAGGTGTTATAAAAGTCTAGCGTCTCATCTTTGTCCCAACCCTGCTCCAAGGTTACAACGGCAGTAGTCTGGCTTTTGACCGGCTCTGCTATTACCGGCTTTTCGGTTGTGCTTGAACTTGTGTTTGTGCCTGTGTCGCAGCCATTCAACAGCAGCATTGCCATTGCAGGAAATATAAATACGCTTTTATTTTTATCTGAATTTTTCATGTTAGCCCCCCTTATTTGCTGACACTTGCTTCTCGGTGTTTTGCCGATGCCTCATAAACATCCTTACGCAGACGATTAATACTGCCTATAGGTTGATGCTCAACCAGTGAATGCCAGGGAGTAAATGCGAGTTTCTCGCAGTGGGTTTTATTTTCCTCGGAATCGACTTCCGGTTGCGGTCTGGGAATGGTAATTTTGGCAACACTGACAAATTCGTCTTCCCACTTCGATGAGGCATTCTCGATATACTCATTATCCGGCCCAAAATCACAGTTTTCGCTACGTACCTGCAGCATAAAATCAAAATGAATCGGCTCATTTTCATTCATGGTATGCGTTAGCGCATCACGTAAATAATTTTCCGGCCGTGGTCTTGGCGGTGACTGGGTAGGAGGGACCTCAGCACAAGGTTTTGCAGAAAACTTCATCACCTTGTTCGCGCCAAACAGAAAAGGCGCCGCGCTAAAATATTGAATACCCAAAGGATTTCCCACATCGGTTTTTTGGATATCATCTTTGATGATATTAAGGGTCTTGGCTATCCTTTGTTTTTGCTCATCACTGACAGTGGAATCCGGAATCAATAGAGGAAGAAAAAACCTATCGGCTACATCATTATCCTGAAGAAGCACCCTATCCAGACGCAAATAATCTTCGGTATTGGCAAAGGCAAACATCGGCTGGTTGATCATCAGAAAGTCCTGATTATGCGCGCCGCTATCATCAGTTAACACTTCGCCGCCCACATTCAGCACTTTGATTGCCATACCTCGGCTACCCTGCTTTTCTACTTCTACCACTTCATTAGTCCTGGGATCAATTTCGGTTTCTGTCGTATCTGGCTCGACAAGCGCGGACGCATTGGAAAAACGAATCACCGCATCGAATTGTTTGCCGGGTTCAGCAAACAGACCCACTTGAAGTTCGGGGGGAATATCGAAATTGATGGTAAAGGTGGCTTTGACACAACCGTGTGATTTTGGATGGACACCGCGCAGTATTTGTTTAGGCGGAGGATAACGCTTGTCCAGTAATTTGACTGTGATATCAGCGGTTTCAGCAATTTGCTCAGCCTCTAAATCGGGGTTTTGAATGTGCTCGAAAGGACATCTTGATACAGGTGTTGTCATGACTTGGTCTCCTCATTTTTATGAAACGAACATAGCAAGTGAAGCAGATATTTTTCTATTAATTATTCTCCTAACCTTCACATGCCTGCGGTCTAACGCTAGCCTTAATTGCCCTGTTAAAAAACCTGTCTGTAAAATAAGGAACCCTGATGCTGAGTGCATGTAGACGAGAAGCACTGGACTCAATAAATTTTGAACATCGCTAAATCAAAAATTGCGAAGAGGTTTAACAGTAAAAATATTATTGCTTAGTCCTACCCGGAATCATTTCTTTCCTTGTAAAATAAAACAATAAAAATAACAACTTAAGCTCGATTGTTATGGTACTCAGAAAAATTCGGATAGCAAGAGAATTTCATATTGGCGCATGAATAGCAACGTTGATTTTTAGGCCGTTAACGGACCCAGAACCGCTGAGTGTTATGGTTTTACGGCGGGTAATATTGCCAATACAAGAAAACGAATGACAGTTTGATTGCCCGCTTTGTGCAGTCCCGATGATCAAACCGGTTTAGCGACCTTAAACCTTGAATAAAAGACGATTTAGTTACTTTCCATGTCTTTACCTGTTCCGTGAATTGCCAAAATTCTGCACACTACTTTCATAGCTAACCCTAAGCGACTCAAAGGAAGCGCACCCTGTCACCCAACTTACCCAACGCAGTTAGTATCAATTCCCCCCGTGAGCCTGGGAACGCTTTATGAAAGGCGATACATTGCTCGACAGTTGAAGTTAAACCTCAGTCCGATATTTTGTTAATAACTTATGTAACTGTTCATCAATACGGTTTAAGGCTGAATCAGCATCAATCCACCAATCGGTTGACCAAATACGAAGCACTTCCCAGCCCAAGCCTCTTAACACTTGTTCTCTTAAAAAGTCCCTATCTCTGGCAGTAGCGGAACTATGATAGCTTGCGCCATCGCATTCTACAGCGCTCAAATATTGGCCAGGCGCATCAGGATTGATAACACCCAGATCAATCCTGAAGCCGGAAACACCCACTTGAGAATGCGTTACCCAGCCTTTTGAGTGGAGTTTTTCAGCCACCGCTTGCTCAAATGGAGAGTCAAAAAAACCACCAGGCTTACCAACAACTCCTGTCAGTGCGGAAACGCCTCGCTGTGCGTATTCAAGAAAATGTTTTAAATCCCTAATGCCTTCTGCACCAGTTCGAGATAAATCAATTTGTTCTGGCTTTAAGCAGGCAAATAGATGCATTTCTTCTTTTGCTCGTGTTACCGCGACATTCAAACGTCGTGTGCCCCCGGCTTGATTCATAGGTCCAAAATTCATGCTTAATTTTCCCGACGCATCTTTACCAAATGTTATCGAGAAATAAATCAAGTCTCGCTCATCACCCTGCACACTTTCCAAGTTTTTAACGAAAACAGAGTCGAACTTATCTTCCGAAAAATGCGGTTCAATTTCTGGATATTGGCTCCGGGCCACCTCAAATAAGTCAGCAATTAATTTTTGTTGTTCGGTATTAAACGTCACAATGCCAATCGATTTATTAAACTTAGGTTGGCGTAGCTTGGCGACAATATCTTCGACTATCGCTTCCGCTTCACCACGGTTAATCCGGTTTTGCCCTTCTTTATAGATGGAATCTATTGGGTGATAGTGCACTGACATGCCACGGGTATCATTATTTGGGAAAGTGACTAACTTTCCTCCATAGTATTTATGATTAGAAAAAGTAATTAACGATTCACAGCGTGATCGATAATGCCAATTTAGATTCATACACGGAATGTTTGCTGCTAAACACTCATCTAAAATAGATTCCATGTCTTCTTCGAAATCATCTGAATACTCATCTTCGCCACCTGATTTTCTGGCAAAGAACGAGCTGGGAGATAGCTGCTTGGGATCGCCCACAACAATCGCCTGTTTAGCTCGGGCTACTGCGCCAATAGCATCAGGGACATTAATCTGACTGGCTTCATCAAATATCACCACATCAAACACTTTGCTGTTAGCCGTTAGATATTGAGCGATACTCATCGGACTCATCATCACGCAAGGCGTCAGTTTGGTGATGACATCCGGCATTTGACTCATTAACTGCCGCAATGGCATATGGCGTGTTTTCTTTTGAATTTCTCGTGCCAGCACACCCCAGTCTGAACCTTTCTCTATATCTTGTGCTTTAGGAATGCCAGCGGCTAATAGTGCTCTTACATAGTCTTGAGTAAGCTGCATAAAATCGGCATCCAAATGATGATAGGTTTCGATTTTTTGTCGATGCTCCGCAGGGATGAAATTTTTTAATACATCATCATGATCGACAACGGAATTTACCCACCAACGCGAGTAATTCACCAATAACAATTCTTTGGCGGATAAGCCTTGGGTATAACCCTGTTCAATCCCATCAACTAAAGATCCTAAACCAGCAGAAATTGCATCTTGCCGCACATTTCGCCAGGCACACCAATAACGCAGTTTATGCTTATGCGTTAACCAAGCATCACACTGCTGAATTACAGCATGGAAGAAATCCATTTTTTCCACAGGCTTAACGATATCAGTTGCTTGTGAACCAATAACTGAAGCCAGTTGTCCGGTGAGTTGCTGAAAAAGACTGAATTGCTCTAAATAGGCCGTTCCTTTAGCTCCAATAGGCGCGTTGCATTCCAGCAACTCATTTTGTTCAACGACTAACTGGCCGATACGCTGTTTATAGGCAATCGCGTTCTCTGTATCTTCACTCAAATTTGCTAACGCCCTTAACATGCCATCCAACCAGAAACACGCCGATCTAATCCATGCGATATCAGAATCCACTCCATCCCAATGCTTGCCGATTACCGAACTTAAGTGTTGATATTTCGTAATATTTCCATATAACTGCTTCGCTTCGATGAGCGTATTAAAATCATCAAGCAGGCTTTCGGCATGAATTTTTTTACCTATATTCTTGCCCAAGGATTTTTTGACAGCACGCTTTCCTAACCATTTTGCAAAAAACCATTTTTCTTCCGCTTCCTGCCATTTATTTTTTAGTTCTTCCAACTCACAATCCAATACAGAACGTTTAACCGGATTTTTTACGCTCGCCATTTTTTGTTGAAACTGTTCAATTAAAGCTATTAATTCCAACAGTTCTTTTCGCTGCATAGCTCCTTGAGACGAAAAACCAAAACCATAATTTTCCGCAAACGCATCCGGTAAAAGTTGGGCGACTTTTTGTAAGGCAATCAATTGTAAAAAGCTCTGAATGCTTACAGTTAGTCTCAGTTGCTGCGCATAATCGTTTGATGCATGTTCCAGTGATTTAACCTGCTGCCCTAGAGTACCGGCTAAGCCTAAAACCTCACTTTGCCATGAAGGAGACCATTCGCCCGTGGCAATTGCGGAAAAAACATCCAGGCCAATACCCTCTAACTCAACACTGTTGGCATCGATACGGTTGCTGATTTCATGCAGCGCTTCAAATGCCTCTAAGGAATGCTCTTCCGGACTTTGCCAATGTAATTTGACCACCGGTACATCTCTGTATTTAATCACCACGCCCATTGCTTGATGGGGTGTAAGGCCATTAGGGTAGCGATAATGCAACCGCTCAACATAGTTGTTCAAATCGCTTCTGACCAGTGCCAATCGTGCCGCTTCTTTTTCCCAATTTATTCCGGAAATATTAACCGAGCTCCACGCATTTCCTAGTTGCGCGATGACCTCGGATTTTTTGGCCTTTGCGCTATGTAATTCAAGGCAATGATTGCCTAAACCAACCTGATGCAAACGGCGATAAACCACCTCTAAAGCCGCTGTTTTTTCTGATACAAACAATACGGTTTTTCCCGTTGCCAATAGCTGTGAAATCATATTGGTAATCGTCTGGCTTTTGCCTGTGCCGGGCGGACCGATTAAGACAAAGTCTTTACCGGCTTCGGCGGCATAAACAGCGGCCATTTGCGAACTATCAGCCAGTAGTGGAATAAAGGTATCTTTAGGGTGGCGGGTAGCATCTAGTTGCCTGGGATCTGGGAATTCACCGCCTGCACCGGAATACATATGCCGAGGATTCTCAATGAGATGCTTAACCACTGGACTATCTTTTAAGGCATCAACCCGTTCACAAAGGTCTTTCCACATCAGATATTTTGCAAATGAAAAGGTAGAAACCACTGCTCCCTCGTCTACTTCCCAGCCAGGAATATCTTTTATCTTAATCCGGAGAATATTCAGGATGCGCCTTATGTCCAAGCCAGATGTATCGGTGGGCAAATCTCCTTCTAACTCGGGGATGTCCAGATCAAAGTCTTGTTTCAGCATTTCCAGTAAGGTAGGGTTAAAGCGAGGCTCATCCTCATGCGCTTGCAATTGAAACCCTGAATTTACACTTTTACGGGTAATTTCAATCGGAATTAGAATTAGAGGAGCTCTATAAACACGCTGGGCATCTTTTCCGTTGGTCCAGTTTAAAAAGCCTAAGGCAATATATAGAATATTGGCCCCACCCTCTTGAATCGATTCCTTTGCTGTGCGGTACAGTTCCAATAAATCCTTGGTGAGTTTTTGGCTTTCAGCATTAGCAATCAACTCTTTTTTAGCTAAATGACGTTGTAATTGTTCCTTCAGCAAACCTTCCTGATGCTGTTGCAAATGCAATTGCTCCGAACGCGGATCGCTGGCAAGCTTTAAAGTATCAAGCGATATAATCTTAAACTTTTGATTGTCTGCCAGCATATCCTCAAGACTGGCCAAGTCGGTGCAATTGATTTCAATTGCTCGATTGCGATTGGTGAAATTTAACAAGCGATTACGCATCGTTAAATCCAATAACTGGCGTTTCCAGTTTTCTATACGGGCTTCCGGGGTGTCTAAAACGACCTCAGAGGAATCAATAACATGATAGCTACCTTCAGGTACGTCGGTGATAATTTCAAGGGGCAATTCCACCTTATCAACAATAACATTTGCCTGATAGTCACCCACTAATTCTCTATCCGATAACGGTTTAATCCTTGCGGATCGTGCACGTTTAATGTCAATGGCCAGAACAAAATCCGCATCATTCGTTAATTTATCTTCCGCATCCTGTTTGGCCAGGCTAAATTTCGCCGGTGGTTTATGAGTACAAAAAGTGGTTTCAAAAACGATTAATTCATTCAATTGACAGCGTTTTCGCAAGGCTTGAACGTCGTAAATCACTACCGAAGAAAGGTCTTCATCACTCAACCAACAGCCCGTAAACGCATGCCCTTTGGTGAATATCACTAAAGCGTTTAGTCCTGCTTGCTCAAGACAAGAAGCGAATAGTAACGCGCTATCCAAACAGGTCGCCAGACGCGTTTCTGCAATTTTAGAAGGCAAGCGGACCCGCTGCCCTTCATCTTCAAAACTGGCAGGAGGATTCGCGTAACTTAAATCGAGCTTGCACACCGCATTCCATATCGCACTCACTAGAACCGCCACACGTTTGGGGCTTTTAGACTGATAGCCTTCTATCGAGGCGGTCTGATCACTCGCTTGTAGAATCTTGGAAGCATCGCGTAAAACGCTTTGGACTGCCGCATCGTTTGGCTGTACAAACGCGGCCAAAATTTCAGGTAATATTCGCGTACCGACCCATTCATCTTTCGCTAATAACTCAACTTGTTCTATTTTGGTGTCAAGTATTTCTGAACCGGATTTGAGTGTAAATTGCATTTCACCCAGCACTGATTCATTAATGGCTCGAAAAAAATCAGCATTGAGCTCAACACGGATATCGTCCAGAATCATTTGTGACTCAGCTGCCAGCTTATCAATATGCCAAGTGCGCTTATGTAAAAAAGTCGGAGAACCAGTCAAAACTAATTCAAGATCATGATAGTTTTGTTTACTACTGTTCCTTAACTCAATTTCAGAAATTAAGGGCATTGAGTTTTGCTGAAATGCCAAGTTAAGTTTCGGCATAACTGAGGTAATGATCATTATTTTATCTGACATTTTAATATCCATTTGGTGATACGCGCTAAGGTACTTTATTTTTTAAATGCATGGAAATTAGAATCAACGTCATCAGGTCTTTCATTTTGCAATCACTAAATTGAAATCCCGGGAACACCGGCTTTTTTCGGTCATGCACGGCTTCGGCTTCAACGATAAAATGCGGCGAATGCATAAAAAGGCCAGATTACGGTTTTTGCAAACTGATGAATTTCTCTTATGCTGTCGTGCGTAAAAAATTCACACTTAATTTATCAAAATAAGCAATCACATAGAGTTTTCTATATCATTGATATAAATAGATAATATATATTGCGCTTTTTGAAATTAGTCTTAATTTCAGGCTGAATTGAAAGGAATGGCGCCCGAGTGCGACAAAACTATGAATCATCATTTTCGGAGCAGCGGTATGGGACAAACCAGCGGATGAATTGGGTGGTAAAATCGTCAGTCTGGGTGAAGCGGAACACAAGATGATCTATTGGCGACCGGGGTCATTGACAGCTGCGGCAGAGGTATTCTGCCTGCATATACACATCGTAGATCGAAATTCGATACCGAGGTGCCCGTCAAAGGACGCCGTAAATACATTCCTATAGGCTCTATGCCGAACAACCCGTTGCCTCCTAAAGGCACTGTCGAAATTTGAAGTGCGAAAGGTATAACTCAAACCGGGCTGTAGTTACACTTTCTCCATTCAGTTATTAACCCTACGGCGGGAGGCCGTTATGAACACCTCAAAAATTATTTTCTTCGTGATTATCGCCGTACTGATTTCGGCCTTTTTTGCCTTTGACCTGCAATATTATTTAACCCTGGACAGCTTGAAAACCCAGCAGGCCGGTATTGATCAGTATCGGCAAGCCAACCCACTGTTAGCGGTGGCGCTCTATGCTCTGTTATACATTGTGGTAACGGCGCTATCGCTACCCGGCGCGGCGATTTTGACCCTGGCCGGCGGCGCGGTATTCGGCGTGTTCTGGGGTACGCTGATCGTCTCGTTCGCTTCCAGCATCGGTGCGACACTGGCATTTTTGGCCGCACGGTTTTTATTACGGGACTGGGTCAACGCTAAATTCAGTGCGCGCTTGCAGGCCATTGATGAAGGGATCAATAGAGACGGCGCCTTGTATTTGTTCACCTTGCGCTTGGTGCCGGTATTTCCGTTTTTCTTGATCAATCTGGCCATGGGCTTGACGCCGATTAAAACGCGCACCTTTTACTGGGTCAGTCAGGTCGGCATGCTGTCCGGTACTGTCGTCTATGTTAATGCCGGAACTCAGTTGGCAAAAATCGATTCCTTATCCGGTATCCTCTCCCCTGCTCTGCTAGGCTCGTTTGCCTTGCTGGGTCTTTTTCCCTGGGTAGCGACAAAAATGCTCGATTTTTTCAATGCACGCAAAATTTATGCGGACTGGCCTGAACCCGATCGTTTCGACAACAACCTGCTGGTGATTGGTGCCGGTTCGGGCGGTTTGGTGTCGGCTTATATTGCTGCGGCCGTTAAAGCCAGAGTGACCCTGATCGAAAAACATAAAATGGGCGGTGACTGTTTGAATACGGGCTGCGTGCCGTCCAAGGCGCTAATTCGTTCGGCTAAACTGCTGTCTCATATCAAACGCGCGCCGGAGTTCGGCATCGCTAAAGCCGAGGCTGAATTTGATTTCGCCGCCGTGATGGAGCGGGTGCAACAGGTGGTCAAAACCGTAGCACCGCACGATTCCATCGAACGCTATACTGAGCTGGGCGTGGAGGTCATTGAAGGCTCGGCCAAAATCGTTTCGCCCTGGGCCGTTGAAGTCACCACTGCCGATGGCGTCAAAACCATCACCAGCCGTTCGATTATTATCGCTGCCGGTGCCCAACCTTTTGTACCGCCGATTCCAGGCTTGGACAATGTCGATTATCTGACTTCGGATAACGTCTGGAACTTGCGCGAATTGCCCAAACGATTGCTGGTGCTGGGCGGCGGGCCGATTGGCTGCGAATTGTCGCAAACCTTCGCCCGCTTGGGCAGTCAGGTTACTCAGGTGGAAATGGCACCGCGCATCATGGTACGGGAAGATGCGGATGTG
Source organism: Methylomicrobium sp. (assembly GCA_018333785.1). Taxonomy (GTDB): domain Bacteria; phylum Pseudomonadota; class Gammaproteobacteria; order Methylococcales; family Methylomonadaceae; genus Methylicorpusculum. Next base: position 46,263 of record JAGXSU010000201.1, read on the forward strand.
TCGGAAATTGTCCAAGCCCGCTTCGAAGCGGAAGGCGTGGCGGTCAAAGTCAATCACACTGCAAAGGAATTCATCGTCGAAAATGGCGAACAATTTCTGCTGGCGGAAACAGACGGGCAAATCGTCAGAATCGCGTTTGATAAAGTCTTGCTCGCCATCGGCCGTGCTGCCAATATCGAGGGTTACGGCGTCGAGGAACTAGGCATTGCCCTGTCGCCGCGCAAGACCCTGGAAACCAACCCATTCCAGCAAACAAACTACCCCAACATCTTCGCCGTCGGCGATGTGGCAGGACCCTATCAATTTACCCACACTGCCGCGCATCAGGCCTGGTATGCGGCAGTCAATGCCTTGTTCGGCCAGTTCAAGAAATTTCGCACCGATTACTCGGTGATTCCCTGGTCGACTTTTACCGACCCGGAAGTCGCCCGCGTCGGCCTGAACGAGCAAGAAGCGCAGGTGCAAAACATCGCCTATGAAGTATCGACTTATGGCATATACGAACTGGATCGTGCCATTGCCGACGGCGAAGCCCACGGCTTTGTCAAAGTGTTGACAGTACCTGGCAAGGATAAAATCCTTGGCGTGACCATCGTGGGCGAACATGCCGGCGACTTGTTGGCCGAATTCGTACTGGCGATGAAACACGGTATCGGCCTGAATAAAATCCTCGGCACTATCCATATCTATCCGACGATGGCCGAAGCAAACAAGTACGTCGCCGGCGTCTGGAAGCGCAATCATGCTCCCAAAGTTTTACTGGAATGGGTAGGCCGTTATCATGCCTGGCGGAGAAACGCTTAGGATAGGGCCACAAATAACTTCCCGAAATTTGGATCGTGCCTAGTCAAAATAAGACAGCGCTGATGCAGCAGAATGGGCAACGCAAAACCCAATTACCGAGGTTGGTGATAGAGATTTTTTTAATAATCCTCTTTAAATGCTGTTTAGCAAAATTCAAACGTTTGCAAAACGTCAAAGTTTGGCGGCATCGTCTCTGCATCTTTTATAATATCAGCGCTGGCTAACTTGAAGACCCCTATCTACAAGGTTTTTGTATCACCATTAATCACATCGCCTTCAGCGATAATAGGCATGTGGCGTTATGTAATATCGGTTTCTGTAGTCAGGATAGGCGTCATAATAACGAGGGCCTGCGTAAGCTGGAAAATAGCGGTTCCGAACATAAGGCCGATATCTGTTATACCTGCCATGAATACCTTGTCGGAAATGATTGCCGCCATGAAATCCAGGATCCGAGTATCCGCCACCGTTCCGGTAATAACCACTTGCCTTGGCCTGCTGGCTAAAGCCCAACGCGGACAAGACCAAGGCCAGCATGAAGAGATGTAACAGTTTGTTGCTGCGCATAATAAACCTCCTTCGGTTTTCTTACGCCTGCACTTTATATTTCAAGCTCTGAATTCAGCCTGAACACCAGACAATTTAAGAACGATAACCCTGGCGTCCATAGAATCCAAAAACTTCAGGCGATCCGGACTTTATGCATTCGCGGATTCGACTAACAAGTGCAATTCATTTTAAGTGACCCAAAAGGAGGATCCACTTTGCTATGACACACCTCATTATGCCTGCTGCCGAATCATTTAAACTGCTGAGCACCACTGACCAAATGGCTGTCATTGATGTCAGGTCAGAAATAGAATATGACAAGGCGCACTTTGGCAATACCTTAAATATGCCGATACTTTCGTATGCTCATCGTCATGACGTGGGCCTTACCTATAAGACCGAAGGCTCGGAAGCTGCCAAAGTACTTGGACACCAATTGGTCAGCGGCGATTATAAAGAGCGGATGATTCAGCAGTGGTGTGAGACTATTAAAAGCCATCCCCAGCAACCTGCGTTAATCTTTTGTTGGCGCGGCGGGCTGCGCTCCCGATTGGCTCAGGATTGGATCTATCAAAACGGACTTGAAATTTTCCGGGTTGATTCCGGCTATAAAGGTTTAAGGCATGAGGCGCTTAAGGCGATAGAAAATCCTGCGCCCTTTGTGGTTTTGTCCGGCATGACCGGTTCGGGGAAAACCCGACTGGGTCACAAGCTACGCAATTTTGTTGATCTTGAAGCGCTTGCCAAGCACAGAGGCAGCGCTTTCGGGTCACATTTTGGCGCGAGTCAGCCCCAGCAAGCCACCTTTGAAAACTTGTTGGCACAATCTCTTTATCACGTTGCAGATAACTACGTAGTTGAGGATGAAAGCCCCAATATTGGCCGGTGTCATCTGCCGGACCTGTTTTATGCGCGCATGGTTTCCGCACCGATGGTGATGATCGAAACACCGGCCCGAAATCGGGCAATGGAAATTTTTAAAGAATACATCCAGGCACCTGTAGCAGGCGGCATGCCCTTACCTGAGCTGGAAAACAGCTTTGCTAAAAATATCGAACGGATCAGAAACAAGCTGGGCGGCCTGGAGTGCAGCACTATTAAACAGTTGCTGTCACAATCATTCCAATTCGATGCACTGAATGAAGAATACACAGGCGCATATCTCGATTGGATTGAGCGCTTACTGACGCACTACTACGACAAACTGTATATCCATTCGCTTTCTTTAAAATCACGAAAAACCTTGTTTACAGGTTCCTGGCAAGACTGTCTGGACTATTTAACGCAGCTGCATCATGAATAAAAACTCGACTCCGATAGTTTCAGACCTGGTTTTACTCGGCGGTGGCCATGCCAACATTCAGGTCTTGAAGATGCTGACCATGAATCCAATCGGCGGTCTTAGAATCACCTTAATATCCGATCAAACCCATTCACCTTATTCCGGGATGATACCCGGCTATTTGGCGGGTTATTATGCCTATGAAGACTGCCATTTTGATTTAAGGCGTATCTGCGAGGAACTCGGCCAGCGGTTTATCAAAGCCAAGATTACTGGTATCGATCCGCTACTTAAAAAAATTCGACTGGAAAACAGGCCGGAAGTCAGTTACGACTGCGCGTCCATTAACGTGGGTATTGAGCCTCAAAGCATTGAAAATTCATCTCCAGAGGCGGCTTTAAAACTTATCCCGCTGAAACCGATTTCCAGGTTTATCGAGCATTGGGATCGGTTGATCGCCGACTTAAACGCTTATCAAGGCAGCGATATGCTACAGATAGCCGTTGTTGGAGCCGGTGCCTCCGGGGTTGAAATCTCAATTATCCTGAAAATGCTAATCGACCAAAACCAATGGAATGCCGAAGTGAGCCTGATCCACAGGCATGAATTTCTGGTCTCCGCGAAAGACCATTCGACCCAAAGAAGACTGTCTATCACACTTAAAAATATGGACATTAACGTCTTTAAAAATACCCAGGCCCTTAAGGAACAAGAAAAGGGCTTGGTGCTTAAAGATGAACAAGGACGGGTTCAGACTAAAGATTTTTTCAGGGTACTGACGGCTACTCAAGCTGCTGCCCCGCAGTGGTTTAAACACGCAGGGCTGCCGGTAAACCCGGACGGTTTTTTAAAGGTCACCGAAAAACTGCTGGTTGAAAATGAAACAGCACTGTTTGCTGCCGGAGATTGCATACACTTTTCGCCGTCTCCGTTGAAAAAAGCGGGTGTTTATGCGGTCCGTCAAGGGATGCTACTTGAGCACAATATCCGTGCATTTTTTACCGGAAAGTCCGTGTTAAAAACCTTTCATCCCAAGAAAAATGTGTTGTCTTTAATCACCATAGGCGAGCGCCAGGCCTTGGTTCATCAGGACAGCGCATCGATCCTCAGATGGATGTGGCCTTCATTGTTATGGACGGTTAAAGATGGGATAGACAGGCGTTTTATGAAACGTTTTCAGGCCAGGACTTTTAGCAGGAAACCCCAGCAGGTTGATACGTTAATGCCAGCACCCAAAACCACGCTGGTTCCTGAAGACTGGGAAAGCAATACCTGCGGGGGATGCGGCAGTAAGCTTGCAGCATCTACGTTAATGCTGAGCCTGAATAAACTGGACATTCCCGATGATGACGCGGTATTGCTGGGTGTTAAAGATGGCGAAGACTGCGCGTTGACCCGATTTTCCGAACATCGCCTGTGCCTGCAAAGCATCGATCAATTCCGTTCGTTTATTTCAGACCCTTACTTGCTGGGGCAAATTGCCACCCAGCATGCGTTAAGCGACATCTATGCGATGGGCGGTGTTGCCAAAACCGCACAAGTCGGCCTGACACTTAGGGCCGCAAACAAAAAGATTCATCAGGAAGATATTTTTCAAGTAATGTCGGGCGTGCTGGATATTCTTAGCAATAGCGGAGCTTGCCTGGTCGGCGGCCATACCGGAGAAGGCGCGGAGTTGGCTATTGCGATTGCGGTACAGGGTGAAGTCGCGCCGGATCAGGTTTTAAGAAAACAGCTCACTCAATCGGGAAACAGCCTGATACTCACCAAGCCGATCGGCACCGGCGTTATCTTTGCCGCCAATATGCGGGCCCAGGCCAATGGCAAGCTGGTGGATGAGGCGCTTTCAAGCATGTTGCAATCCAATAAAACAGCGATGGAAGTCCTCAAATGCTTTGACGTGTCGGGATGCACCGATATTACCGGTTTTGGCTTGTTAGGCCATGCGTTTGAAATGTTGGGAAAAAACAGCGAAGGTACTTTGGGTATTAAAATCGACTACAAGGCGATACCCGTCTTCGATGGTATTGGCGAGTTATTTGCCAAGGGTTATTACGCCTCTATTGCTGATAAAAACTATGAGTCTTTACGTAGTGCACTCAGCAGTGAGGTGATCAATCAAAAGTTTCCTGCGCTGTTTGATCCGCAAACCAGCGGCGGCCTTTTGTTTTCAGTACCAACCCATCAGACAGAAGAATGCCTAAAAACGCTTCATCAACAGGGTGTAGCTCAAGCTTGTGTAATAGGAGAAGTGATCGATGTGCATAAAATAATAATTCTTTGATTAAATTCGCCTGTTATTAACAACTGAACTTTCCCAGTTTTTTAGGGTTGTCCACGCTTGTTAGAGAGCGTTGTTTGTATTAATGGTTACCGTCGTTCCGGCAGGGATTGCCGAACCAATCCGCCGGTAGCGGATTGACACTCGCCCGAAGGGTGCCGGGAAGGACAGCCCGGCATGAGCCCAGAAGCCATGGATGGCGAGGGCTGTAGCACGTACTTGTGTCCTGGATCCCGGTGATATTCCAGGCATTTGATCTAGCAGGTCGCCCAACTTGACTGATAGCATTCAAGTTGGGCTCCATACAAAACAAAGTCAGAGCGTGTCAAATCGATCCAAACTCATCACCCTGCCCCATGCATTGGCAAAGTCCTGCACGAACCTTTCCTTGGCGTCATCCGACGCATAGACTTCGGCTACCGCTCGCAACTCGGAGTTGGAGCCAAAGATCAGATCGACCGGTGTAGCCGTCCATTTGATCTGGTCGCTTGCCCTGTCCCGCCCTTCGTATATTCCTTCTAAAGCTGACGGGCTCCATTGAGTCGACATATCGAGCAAGTTGACGAAGAAATCGTTGCTCAATGTGCCCGGCCGGGCAGTGAATACACCGTGCTTTGAATGACCGACATTAGCATCCAGCGCCCGCATACCGCCAACCAGCACTGTCATTTCCGGCACGCTCAAGTTCAGGAAGTTTGCACGTTCAACCAGCATTTCCGCTGGAGAAAGCGCATTATCCTTGCTGAAGTAATTTCGGAAACCGTCGGCTTTGGGCTCCAACACCGCGATAGACTTGGCATCGGTTTGTTCTTGTGTGGCATCCATACGGCCCGGTTTAAACGGCACTTGAACTTTGTAACCGGCCCCCTTGGCGGCTTCTTCCACCGCAGCAGAACCGCCTAGCACGATTACATCGGCCAGCGACACTTTCTTGCCGCCTTTTAGCGAGCGGTTAAAGTCGTTCTGAATCGTTTCAAGACGGGTCAGCACCTTCGCCAGTTCGGCGGGATCATTGACTTCCCAATCCTTTTGCGGGGCCAGGCGAAGGCGCGCGCCGTTGGCACCTCCGCGCATATCGGTACTGCGGAAGGTTGCCGCCGAAGCCCAGGCAGTTCTTACCAGTTCCGGCAGGGTCAAATCCGAAGCCAGGATAGTCGACTTCAGCTTGGCGATATCCTTATCATCAATCAGCTTATGATCGACTTTTGGGATAGGATCCTGCCAGATAAAATCCTCAGTCGGCACTTCGGCGCCGACATAGCGCGCCTTAGGTCCCATGTCGCGGTGGGTCAGCTTGAACCAAGCTTTGGCAAAAGCCGCCTCAAATTCACTGGGATTATCCAAAAAACGCTTGGAGATTTTTTGATACTCCGGGTCCATTTTCAAGGCAATATCGGTCGTAAACATGATCGGCACATGGCGTTTGCTGGAATCGTGCGCGTCCGGTACAAAGTTCTCGCCTTTGCCGTCCTTGGGAATCCATTGCGTAGCGCCGGCCGGGCTCTTGGTTTGTTCCCAATCAAAGGTGTACAGCCAGGTCAAATAGTCATGGGTCCAGCGGGTCGGATTGGTCGACCACGCACCTTCCAGGCCGCTACTGACGGTGTCGGCGCCATGGCCGCTACCGCATTTGTTGGCCCATCCCAAACCTTGCGCCTCAATACCGGCGGCTGCCGGTTCTTTGCCTACGCACTCATCCGGTTTATGCGCGCCGTGCGCTTTGCCGAAAGTATGGCCACCTGCGATTAAAGCCACGGTTTCTTCATCATTCATCGCCATTCTGCCGAAGGCTTCGCGGATATGCTTGGCAGCCGCCAACGGATCGGGATTGCCACCCGGTCCCTCCGGATTAACGTAAATCAGGCCCATTTGAGTAGCCCCCAACGGCTTGGCCAGTTGGCCTTTATCATCATGGCGCTCGTCGGCGAGAAATTTCTTTTCCGTGCCCCAATTGACGATCTCAGCTTCCCAGTCGTCGGCGCGGCCACCGGCAAAGCCTATCGTCTTGAACCCCATCTCTTCCAACGCGACGTTACCGGCCAACACCATCAAATCAGCCCAGGACAGCTTGGCGCCATATTTCTGTTTGACCGGCCACAACAGGCGGCGGGCTTTGTCGAGATTGACGTTATCCGGCCAACTGTTGAGCGGTTCG